>VGBK01000005.1 GCA_016870535.1 Actinomycetota bacterium
CTCGTCGTAGGACGTCTTCAGGGCGTAGTAGGTGCCGCGGAACACGACACCGAAGAGGTGGGCCACCGGCTCACCGTCGAGATGCAGCAGTTCGATCCGCAGCCATCCTCGGGCGGCGCAGTCCCGAGCCACCCGGGTGTAGAAGGCTCGGGCCCCCGGCTCGGAGAGCAGCGAGGTTCCCTCCCGGTCCTTCCAACTCCGACGCTCGATGCCCAGCACCTCGGTCAGAGCCCGGTCTGCTTGGGCGGCATCGGCGACACTGACCCACTTGGCGTCCCATTCCGCCTCGAGCCGCTTCCGCTTGCGACTCAGCTGGTGACGGACGCGGCGATCCCGCGACCTCAGGTAATCGTCCCAGTCGCCCTCCAGGCGGATGATCGGGGTGCCCTCCTTCACGCGCATCACATGGCGGGAGCCGCACGCCTCGAACGCCGCCACCGCCGGGGAGGCGGCATCGCAGCAACGCAGCCGAACCCGGGAGCGTCGGCGGGTCCGCTCCAGGTGGGCCAGCACCGCCTCGACCACCGGCCCCGGATCCCTGAACGCGAGCAGCGCGCAGCGCCGGGCATGCGGGTTCACCGGGGTGACCAGCGAGCGAGGGCAGCCGATGCTTCCCTCCCGGTCGTCGAGCAGCGGCGCCAGGCCGACCAAGTCGTCGCCGTCGTATAGGAAGAGGAAGGCAAGGGGCCGACCCTTCCAGTAGGTGTCCAGCCAGGCCGTGATCCACGGGTAGGTCTCGAACAACTCGGCGCCTGGAGCCCGTTCCGCCAGGTCCTCCCACTTCGCCCGGTGGCCGCTCAAAGCCTCTGCCGACGTGATCTCCTCGACCCGCAGGCCGGCGCCGGTGCTCATGCCCGCTCCAGCCAGGCTTCCTTCCAGAAGAGGAAGCAGGTGCGATGGCACCCGGAGTAGTCGTCGGTGCCTCCGGCCGGGGGCTCGCAGTAGACCTCGTCGAGGATCACCGTGTGGCGAATCCGCAGCATGCGGCGGGTGCGCTCGTCGAAGAAGCGCTCCACTCGCTTGCGCACGGTGAACTCCCGGCCGCAGAAGGCGGCCTGCACCGGCATGAAGCCCAGGCCCTGGCAGTCGCCCACCTCGTCCAGCGTGGCCCGGATCTGCTCGAGGGGCCTCACCCGGACGCGCTCACCCTCCTGCAGGTGCAGCGGCGCCGGCACCACCGGTTCGGGGCCCCCCCGATACGACTCGCGAGGACGGCGCGGCACCAGGCGCGCCTTCTCGAGCAGCAGGCGCGGGTCGGCGGCAACGCGGCCGGCCCGGCGCAGGAGGCGGGAGACGCGGAGACGCCGGCGCTGGCCGCGCGACAAGCCCGCGCCGGCGGCGGGCAGATTCTGCAACTGGCACTCCATGTAGCCTCTTTCGGTGCGGGCGCGGCCCTACTGCTGCAGACTCATCGGGCCTCGGGGTTGAGTACTGAAGCCGAGTCGGGCAGTCCGGCGGGAGCATCCGGAGAGGGAAGCCCCTTCGCCTCCCCCGTGGGGACGGGGAGGGAGGCGGCCAGGCCCGGCAAGCCGCCGGAGCGTAAAGCCCCTGTCTCCTCCCCCGCCCCAGCGGGGGAGGTGGGTGAGGCCGCCAGGCCGAACCCGGAGGGGGCTGCTACCCACGTAAGCCTCCGCCGCGCCCTTCGCTTCCCTCCCCCCGACCCCCTCCCGCTGGAGCGGGAGGGGGAGTCGTCCGCTGCTCTCCCCGCCGCCGCGGAGGAGGGAACCCCACCCTGGGGTGCTGCTACCTCACTGGATCTGCCACCACATGGTGACCGCGCCCTGCTCGGCGCCCAGGCTGAGCCGGCCGTCCTGCTCCACGACGCCGGGAGCCAGCAGGCCGGCCAGTTCTGCCCTCCGTTCCATAGGCACCAGCAGGCGCCTCCGGTAGAACTCCACCAGTTCCTGCAGGTCCGTGAAGAACATGCGGGCCCGGCCGCTCCAGTGCTCCACCTCGGGCGTTACTCCAAGCACCTCCGCGATCACGTCCAGCAGCAACCCGCCCGTAGGGCCGTCGGGGCGTTCCAGGCCGTGCAGGGCCCGGTAGTAGGGGATCAGGCCGGCCCAGGGGTGCCGCTCCCCCGCCTCCAGCACCACCGCCCTCCGGGCCACCCCGTGCAGCGCCCGGAGGAACGGGGCCAGGTCGGACACGTCGTACACCACGTGGGCGCAGACGGCGACGTCGTGACCCCCCACCGCGGCGGCCACCTCCGGCCAGGACCCCTCAATCACCCGCACCTCGACCCCGGCCGCTTCCGCCTCAGCCCGCAGCGCCGCCACCATGCCCGGGTTGCGCTCCACGGCGGTGAGGGGATGGCCCGCGGCCGCCACCCCCAGCGAGGCCCGGCCGGTCCCCGCACCTACATCCAGCAGCGACCCGCCCTCCGGCAGCACCTCCCCCAGCACCCGGGCCGTCGGGCCGGAGGGGATTCCCGCCTCCTCACGCTGGAGCCGCCGGTAGAGATCTGCCGGCCAGACGTAAGGCGAATCGGGCACCGCCGCCAGCAGATCTGCCGGCAGGGCCCAGGCTTCCAGGCACGCCCGCCAGCGGGCGGCGGCGCTCACGCTGTGCCCAGGTAGTCCCGGCACCGGGCCAGCACCCCGCCCCAGGCGGAAGCGAAGTAGGCCGCGTCCTCATCCCACGCCGGGCCCTCGCCGAAGCCGGTCTGCACCAGGCGGATCCGCGTGGGCCCCTCCGGCGTTCCCCGGAAGGTGACCACGACCCAGGTGTGGAGAGGGCGGATCTCCGGGAGGTGCGGCGGCGCGTTCCACGAGAAGGCCAGCATCTCGCCCGGCACGTAGGCCAGGACGCGGCAGCCCTCGGCGCCCTGCTCCCCTTCCGGAGCGTCGAGCAGGAAGAGGATCTCGTAGCGCCCGCCGATGCGCAGGTCGATGCGCGCCTCGGCCCCCAGGAAGTTGACCACCCGCTGCGGGTCGACCCAGGCCTGCCAGGCGTCGGCCGGGGAGGTTGCCACCACGACCTCGTGCTCCACCCGACGCGTCGGCACCCCGGCCACGGCAAAGGATCCCAGATCGCTCACCTCGCGATCGTAACCCCGGCGCTCAGCGCAGGCCGGCGAAGAGGTCGGGGGCGTCCTCGGGCGAGGCCACCCGGGAGAACACCCGGATGAAGGCCTCCCGGCTGAAGGCCCGGCGCCGCACCTCCTCGGGGATGGTCAGCAGCCAACCCGTCTCGGCGATCTGGGTGCGGTGGGCCAGGATCGCCGCCCACTTGCGGTCGAACCAGGGGGCCACGTCCACGAAGGTGCTGATGTGCTCCTCCATGGTCCCGGAGTCGGGTTCCACCTCTGCCTCCTCGGCGGGGATCTCCCCGGCCTCCGCCGCCAGGCGGCGGCGCTGGCGGGTGCGCTCCCGCGGCCAGGTGACCCAGTAGAGCTTGGCGGGCTGCCAGGCCTCCTCCCCCTGCTCCACAGGGAAGCGCCCCACGTCCGCCGCCCCGAAGAAGGCGGCGGTCCCCACCCGGTGCACCTGGATGTGGTCGGGATGCCCGTAGCCGCCGAAGGGGTCGTACGCCGTCATCACCTCGGGCCGGTATCGGCGGACGAGCCGCACCAGGCGGCCCACCGCCTCCAGGAAGTCGGCCCGGCAGAAGCATTCCGGGTGACCGTTCTCGGGAGTGCCCGCCATGCCCGAATCGCGATAGCCCAGGAACTCCACGGCCGTCACACCCAGGAGCGCGCCGGCGGCGCGGGTCTCCGCCTCGCGGATCTCCCCCAGGCGCTCGCGCAGCGACTCGGGCTCCTCATGGTTGAGGATCTCGCCGGCTTCGCCGCGAGTGGCCACGACCACCGCCACCTGCTCCCCGGCGGCGGCGTAGCGGGCCAGCGTGCCGCCCATGGACAGCGACTCGTCGTCGGGGTGGGCGTGGAAGGCGAGCAGTCCGGGCACGGCGCGGCAGCGTAGCGAAGACCCGATGGCAGGCAACCGCGAGCCGCAGTTCTCGTGCGCCCCTGCCTGGCGGCGCGCGCGACGGGACGCGGCGTCGCGACTTCTGTTAGTCCGCCTCGGTATTCGGCACGGTTGCCAGGCGGCCGGCCCCCTCCACCGCCCCCGGGCTGCCGCCGGCCGCCCCGCCGAGATCCGTCAGCGCCGCCGCCAGCAGCAGCGCCTGGCGACGGGCCTCCTCCACGGCCTCCGAGCCTTCTCCTTCGACTACCTGGGCCAGGTCGGTCAGCAGGGTCACCCGGTTGGCCACGATCTGCAGGAAGCCCCCCCGGACGGCCAGCACCACCTTCGGCCCGTCGACGGGGGTGATCGCCGCACTCCAGGGCACCAGGGACGCCATGAGAGGCTGGTGGTTCGCCAGCACCCCGATCTCCCCCTCGGTGGTCCGGGTGATGAGGAACACCGCCTCTCCCGACCACAGCACCGCTTCGGGGCTGACGACGTCGAGGCGGAAGGCATTGGCCACTAAGAGGCCTCGAGTTCCCTCGCCCGGGCCAGCACGTCGTCGATGCCCCCGACCATGAAGAAGGCCTGCTCCGGCAGGTGATCGACTTCGCCGTCGACCACCATCTTGAACGAGCGGATGGTCTC
Source organism: Actinomycetota bacterium (assembly GCA_016870535.1). GTDB lineage: Bacteria > Actinomycetota > Acidimicrobiia > Spongiisociales > UBA11373 > VGBK01. The sequence goes on from VGBK01000005.1 coordinate 4,557, forward strand.
CTCCAGGGGCACCGACACCCCGGGGATGCCGGTGAAGGTCTCGGCGACGAAGAAGGGCTGCGATAGGAAGCGCTGGATGCGCCGCGCCCGGCCCACGATCAGCTTGTCGTCCTCGGACAGTTCGTCGATGCCCAGGATGGCGATGATGTCCTGCAGGTCCTTGTAGCGCTGCAGGATCTGCTGCACCCGGCGGGCCACGTCGTAGTGCTCCTGCCCCACCACCCGGGGGTCGAGGATGCGCGAGGTGGAGTCGAGCGGGTCCACCGCCGGGTAGATGCCCATCTCCGAAATCTGGCGGGAGAGCACGGTGGTGGCGTCGAGGTGGCTGAAGGTGGTGGCCGGCGCCGGGTCGGTGATGTCGTCGGCGGGCACGTAGATGGCCTGCAGCGAGGTGATCGACCGGCCACGAACGCTGGTGATGCGCTCCTGCAAGGCGCCCATCTCGTCGGCCAGAGTGGGCTGGTAGCCCACCGCCGAGGGCATGCGGCCCAGCAGGGTGGAGACCTCGGACCCCGCCTGGGTGAAGCGGAAGATGTTGTCGATGAACAGCAGCACGTCCTGGCCCATCTCATCGCGGAAGTACTCCGCCACGGTCAGGGCCGAGAGGCCGACGCGCAGCCGCACGCCGGGCGGCTCGTCCATCTGCCCGAACACCAGGGTGGCGTTCTTGATGACCCCGGAGCGGGTCATCTCGAGCCACAGGTCGTTGCCCTCACGAGTGCGCTCGCCGACCCCGGCGAACACCGACACGCCGCCGTGCTGGGTGGCCACCCGGTGGATCATCTCCTGGATGACCACCGTCTTGCCCACCCCGGCGCCGCCGAACATGCCGATCTTGCCGCCGCGGACGTACGGCTCCAGGAGATCGATGACCTTGATGCCGGTCTCGAACATCTCCCGCTGGGCACCGACTTCCTCGAACGGCGGGGCGGGGCGATGAATGGGCCAGCGGTCGGCGGGCACCAGGCTGCCTTCGGGCACGTCGAGGGTCTCGCCCAGCACGTTGAAGATGTGGCCCAGGGTCTCGGGCCCCACCGGCACCGAGATGGGGGCTCCGGTGTCGATCACCTCGGTGCCGCGCACCAGGCCGTCGGTCGGCTTCATGGCCACGGCGCGCACCCGGCCGCCGCCCAGGTGCTGCGCTACCTCGGCGACCACCTGGTGCGTCTCCCCACCCACCAGCACGTTGAAGTGCAGAGCGTGGCTTATCTCGGGCATCGCCTCGGGCGGGAACTCGACGTCCACCACCGGCCCGGTGACCCTGACGATGCGTCCCTTGCTCACGATCTCTCCCTGTTCATCTTCGAGTCGGCGTTCATCCTCGGGTCAGCGCCTCGGCCCCGCCGACGATCTCCGAGATCTCGGTGGTGATCTCGGCCTGGCGGGCCTGATTGGCCCGGCGGGTGAGTACGCGGGTCAGTTCCTCGGCGTTCTCCGTGGCCGCCTTCATGGCGCGGCGGCGAGCCGCATGTTCGGAGGCCGAGGCTTCGAGCAACAACCCGAAGACGGCTCCCTCCACGTAGCCGGGGAGCAGTCCGGCCAGCAGCACCGGCGCGGCGGGCTCGTAGCTGTAGGTCACGGCCGACGTCTCCGCCGCCTCCGGCGGGGCCAGGGGCAGCAACTGCAAGGCGGCCGCCTCCTGAGTGAGCCCCGACCGGTAGCGAGTGGAGAACGCCTCCAGGCCGTCCACCGCCCCCGCCTCGTAGTCGGCCATAAGCCGGCGACCGATCTCGCGGGCCTGCCCGAAAGTGGGCGAGTCGGTCACTCCCAGGAACGAGCACTCGATGTGGTAGCCGCGATAGCGTAGGTAGGTGAGGGCCCGCTTGCCCACCACGTACAGCCGGCAGGCCACGCCGGCGGCGGTGTGCTCCTGCAGGCGGGCCTCGGCCAGACGGATGACGTTGGTGTTGTAGGCCCCGGCGAGGCCGCGGTCGCCGGCCACCACCATGATCCCCGCCGTCTCGAGGGGTCGGGCGGCGAGCAGGGGATGGCTCGTCGTGCCCGACGCCCGCGACAGATTGCCCACCACCTCGCGCATCTTGGCCGCGTAGGGCTGGCCCGATCCCACCCGCTGCTGGGCCCGCACGATGCGGGAAGCCGCGATCAGCTCCATGGCGCGGGTGATCTTCATGGTGGACTGGACGCTGCGGATGCGGCGGCGGATCAGCCGCAGCTCGGCACCGGGCATGGCGGCTAGCCCTCCCCCCGGGTCTGCTTGAAGGCGACGACGGCCTCGTTCAGTTCGGCGGTGGGGGGAAGGTCGCCGGCATCGGCGATGGTGCGCAGCAGGCCGGCGTGCCGGGTGCGGAACCACTCCCGCAGCCCCAGCTCGAAGTCGGCCACCTGCGCCACCGGCACGTCGTCCATGAGCCCGCTGGTGACGGCGTAGATGGCCACCACCTGCTCCGCCACGGGCACCGGCTGATACTGCGGCTGCTTCAGGACCTCCACCACCCGCCGGCCCCGCTCCAGCTGGGCCTGGCTGGCGGCGTCCAACTCGGAGCCGAACTCGGCGAAGGCCTCCAGTTCGCGGAACTGGGCCAGGTTGAGCCGCAGCGGCCCGGCCACCCGCTTCATGGCCTTCACCTGGGCCGATCCGCCCACGCGGGACACCGAGATGCCGGCGTTGATGGCCGGGCGCACGCCCGAGTAGAACAGGTCGGTCTCCAGGTAGATCTGCCCGTCGGTGATGGAGATCACGTTGGTCGGGATGTAGGCCGACACGTCGCCGGCCTTGGTCTCCACGATGGGCAGCCCGGTAAGCGAGCCGCCGCCCAACTCATCGCTGAGCTTGGCGCAGCGCTCCAGCAGGCGGGAGTGCAGGTAGAAGATGTCGCCGGGAAAGGCCTCGCGGCCCGGCGGCCTCCGCAGCAGCAGAGAGATCTCGCGGTAGGCCACCGCCTGCTTCGACAGGTCGTCGAAGATGACCAGGGCGTGCTCCCCCTTGTACATCCAGTACTGCCCGATGGCCGAGCCGGTGTATGGGGCGTACATCTGCAGGGCAGGAGAGGCGGAAGCCGAGGCGTTGACCACGACGGTGTACTCCATGGCGCCCCGCGCTTCGAGTACCTCGACCACTTCCGCCACCGTGGAGGACTTCTGCCCGATGGCCACGTAGATGCACTTCACCCCGGCGTCGCGCTGGTTGAGGATGGTGTCGACCACGATGGCGGTCTTGCCGGTCTGCCGGTCGCCGATGATCAACTCGCGCTGCCCTCGGCCGATGGGCATCATGGCGTCGATGGCCTTGATGCCCGTCTGGATCGGCTGGTGGACCGGTCGGCGCTGCACCACCGAGGGGGCCTGGGTCTCCAGCAGGCGGCGCTCGGTGGCGTTGATGGGGCCCTTGCCGTCCATGGGCTCGCCCAGGGCGTCGATCACCCGGCCCAGCAGGGCATCGCCCACCGGCACCGACAACACCCGCCCCGTCTGGCGCACCGGGTCGCCCTCGTGGACCCGAGCGGCCTCGCCCAGGATGACCGCCCCCACCGAGTCCTCGTCCAGGTTGAGCGCCACTCCGTAGAGCCCTGCAGGGAACTCCAACAACTCGTTGGCCATGGTGCCGGGCAGGCCCGCCACCCGGGCCACCCCGTCGCCGACGGTGGCCACGTAGCCGACCGCGGCGGCTTCCAAGCCGGGGTCCCAGCCTTCCAGGTTCCGCCGCAGCGCCTCGCCGATCTGCCGGGGGTCGATGATCAGTTCCGCCATGGATGTGCCCTGCTCCTATCGCCGCTGCAGCGCTTGCCGCAGACCTTCCAAACGGTGCCGCAACGAGCCGTCGATCACGGTGTCCCCCACCCGGGCCACCACCCCGCCCAGCAGCGAGGGATCGATGACCGCCTTGATCTCCACCTGCTTGCCGGTGGCCCGGCTCAGCGCCTCGGCCAGCCGCGCCGTCGTCTCCTCGTCGAGTTCCCGGGCGGTGCGCACCTCGGCCACAGCCCGCTCCCGCTCGGCCGCCGACAGCGCCGCCAGCCGGTCGGCTATGGCGGGCAGGTCGCGGCTGCGCTCCGCCGCCACCAACAGGTTCACCAGGTTCAGCGTCAGCGGCAGCACCCGGCTGCCCAGGAGGTCGGCCACGATCCCGTGCTTGCGCTCCGGGGGCAGGCGGGGGTCGCTCAGGGCGAGGCGAAGGTCCGCTGAGGACTCCAGCGCGCGCGCGATGCGGTACAACTCGTCGCTCACCCGGTCCGCCACTCCCTCGGCGCGCGCCAACTCGAGGAGGCCGGAGGCGTAGCCGCGGACCCGGTCGTCGGCCATGGCTAGCGGGGCATCCCTTCGAGTTCCTCGATGTAGCGGTCTACCAGGGCCTGCTGGACGGCGGCATCCACGCTGCCCGACACCACCTTCTGAGCCAGTTCCAGCGAGAGGACGGCGACCAGATCGCGCATCTGGGCGGCGGCGCGCTCCTTGTCGGCCTCGATGGCTTCGCGCGAGCGACGGGTCAATTCGTCGGCCTCGGCTTTGGCCTTGGCCAGGATCTCGGCCCGCGCCGCCTCGGCGGAGCGCCGGCCTTCCTCGATAATCCGGTTGGCCTCGTCGCGCGCCCCGGACACCTCGCGCCGGCGCTCGGCCAGCAACCCCTCGGCCTTCACCTTGGCTTCCTCCGCCTCGGCGAGCGGCCGGCGTACGGCCTCCTGCCGGGCGGTGACCATCCGGCCGATCAGGCCGCGTCCCTTCCACCAGATGAACCCGAACACGATCAGGAAGGAGATGACCCCGGCCACCAACTCGTGCATGTTGGGAAGCACCAGGTCGATGCCGCGGGACTCACCCTCGGCCGCGGCCAGCAGGGCCCCGTGCGCCAGCAGTTTCAGCACGAACACCGTCCTCTCAGGCCAGGAAGAAGAGTACGAAGCCGATCAGTGCCAGGGCCTCGGTAAAGGCGATACCCAGGAACATGGTGGTGCGCACCATTCCGGCGGCCTCGGGTTGGCGGGCCATCGCCTGGACGGCGTTGCCCACCACGATGCCGATGCCGATGCCCGGACCGATGGCCGCCAGCCCGTAGCCCATCACGGCGATGGCGCTCTTCAGCGCCTCCACATTCCCGGTGACCCCGGTTGCTTGAGCCAGTAGCTCCATTCGTCGTTCCTCCGATCAGTGCTCGGGATGCAGGGACGTCTGGATGTACACCGCCGCCAGCAGCGTGAAGATGTAGGCCTGCAGGATGGCGACGAAGACCTCGAAGGCGAAGATCGGGATCCCCAGGGCGAACCAGAGCACGCCCAGGACCGAAGTCCCATCGAACCGGGTGATGAAGATGAGGCCGCCCACCATGAGGACGCTGAGCAGCATGTGGCCCGCCACCATGTTGGCGAAGAGCCGGACCGCCAGAGTCAGCGGCCGCAGCAGGAAGGTGGAGAAGAACTCGATGAGCCCCACCAGCGGGCGGAGGGCCAAGGGCACGCTCGACGGCCAGACGATGTCGCGCAGGTACTTGAAGCCGTTCCGGGCGAAACCCAGGATCACGAAGATCACCCAGGTGACCAGGGCCAGGAAGGCAGGGATGGCCATGCGCGAGGTCACGGGGAAGTTGACCAGCGGGGTGATGCCGAAGAGGTTCCCCACCAGGATGAACAGGAACAGCGACAGCAGGTAGGGGAAGTAGCGCACCCCCTCGGGGCCGATGACACCGACGGCCACCTCGTCGCGCACGTAGCCCACCACGCCCTCGACCATGACCCCGAACCGGGTGGGTACCAGTCGAGGTCGGCGGTAGGCGGCCAGGAGCAGGGCGATAACCACCAGCGCGGCCAGCACCATCAGCAGCATGGCGCGGTTCACCCCGAAGCCGCCGATGCTGAAAAGGGTGGGTGTCTCGAACAGCTCATTGGTGTTGGCCGGGGCACAGGCCGCCGGCTGAGCCGGATCGCACTCGATGGCGAGCACTACCTGATCTGCCGTCATCCGCCTCTCCGTCGCCGCGACACCACGATCGCCTCCCAGCTGAGCAGCACCAGGTAGCTCGCCACCACGGCCACCGCCATCGCCGGCCGATCGACGTCCCAGATCCAGGCTACGCCGAACATCACCAGCATGATGAGACCAAGCCGGATGATGAAGCCGCCGAGGGCAGCCGCATGATAGAGGCCCGGGGAGTGGCGGGCGGCCCACGAAAGCAGCAGTCCCGACAACACGAAGTTCCCTGCCACGACGGCCACTCCCGCCGCGGCGGCGACGGCGCCCGGACGGCCGCGCCAAAGCCACATCGCCGCCACCAGTACCGGCCCCACCACCAGCGCTCTCGCCGCGGTGGCTCGGCCCAGAGCGGCCTCAACGTCGGGGGTCATCGAGCCTCGCGGCGTACTGCCACATCCTCCAGAACCCGGTCCCTGCTCCGGCGAAGATGCCGAAGATGGTGAGCCCCGGGCCGGTACCCAGCCACCGGTCGGCGAAGAAGCCCAGGAGGAAGCCGCTGAGCAGAGAGGCGAAGAAGGCGGCCGACTCGGCGCCGGAGGTGACCGCCCGGCCGAGACGACGAGAGACGGAGTCGGTGTGCTCCGAGCCGGAACCCTCGGCCGGGGGCATTACGGGCGCGGCCTCCGCCGCACCGGCGGCTTCGTTTCGCCGACCGGCCGATTGAGCGCCCGCCGCTCCGCCATGGCGTCGGCCCAGGCGAGCGCGGGCAGAGGGAGCAGCGGGGCCACGATCACGCCGATCAGCAGAGCGATGCGCAGCAGCACGAAGAGGTACACGGTGACCAGCACCGCGGCCAGCACCCGCCGTCCCACCGTGTGCTCCGGCTCCATCCGAAGCGCCACCAGGCCCCCGGCGCCGAAGCCGGCCACCATGGGGGTGTAGGGCTCCCCGGTCACGAACGGGAGCCACAGCCACATGGCGGCCCCGAGAACCCCGGCCACGGCAACGGCGCGCGCCGGGCGAACCCGCCGGGAAACCAGGGCCAGAGCGGTGAAGCCCGCCAGCATCAGCAGCAACCCCCCGCCCAGGGCGGCTCCGACGGCACGGGTGAAGGGCACCTCGGCCCCGGCCCTGATCTCCTCGACGGTGGTGTCGCCCAGCCAGAGGTTGAAGGCGAGCAAGACCAGCCAGAAGGCGCCCGTCAGCAGGGCCGTCGCCACCCCGATGGCCGTCCACTTCCGCCGGGTGGAGGTGCGCTCACCCGCCTCCGAGCCGATCACGGCCCGCCCCAGACCACAGGACCGGAACGCACCACCCGGGGAGCGGGACCGGTGAAATCGACCACCGTCGATGGAGCCAGGCCCCCTCCCGGCCCGGGCAGGTAAGCGGCCACCCGCGCCCCGAACATCGCCCGGGCGCCGGCGGCGTCAACGGCCGGCACCTCGCCGGACCGGTTGGCGCTGGTCACCGCCAGGGGGCCCGAGGCCGTCAGCAGGGCGAGCGCCGCCGGGTGGTCGGGCACCCGGATCCCCACGGAGTCGCCCTCCGGGTCGCCGACCCATTCGGGCAGGCCCGGAACGCGGGGCACCACCACCGTCAGGGCGCCGGGCCAGTAGGCGCGCGCCGCCTCCAGGGCTGCCCCCTCGATCACCCCCAGCCGGGCGGCGTGCTCCACCGAGGCGGTCAGGATGGGGATGGGCTTGACCGCCGGCCGGCCCTTCAGCGCAAAGAGCGAGGCCACCGCCTCCGCGGAGAACGGGTCGGCCCCCAATCCGTACACGGTGTCCGTGGGCAGGCCCACCACCGCCCCCTTCCGCAGGGCGGCGACCGCCTGCGCCAGGTCGCAGGGCCGGGGAGCGCTCAGCGGCAGCATGAAGCTCCTCTCCTCGCCACCACGAAGCGGGGGCGACCGGCCAGGTCGGCCCGCACCTCGCACTCGTACTCCCCGAAGAGGCCCAGGACGGCCTCGCCCTGAGTCTCGCCGATCTCACAGATCAGCCGGCCCCCGATGCCCAGCCACCAGTAGGCCTCGGCGGCCAGGCGGGCCAGCACCTCGGTGCCCTCCGGCCCGGCCACCAGGGCCTCCCGGGGTTCGTGGAGGCGGATCTCGCCGGGGAGGGCTTCCCACTCGGCGTCCGACAGGTAGGGAGGATTGGAGACGATCATCTCCACCCGGCCGCGGAGCCCTTCCGGCAGGGGCCCGAGCAGATCGCCCTCGAGGAAGGTGACCTCCAGGCCGTTGACGGCAGCGTTCTCCCGGGCCAGGTCGAGGGCCGTTGAGCTGAGGTCGATCCCGTACACCGGAGCGGTGGGGAAAGCGGCCCGGAGGGCGAGGGCCAGCGCCCCCGACCCCGTGCCCACATCGACCAGAGGAGTCCCCGGCCCGGCCTGCCCCAGCAGGCCCACGGCCAGTTCCCACAGTTGCTCGGTCTCGGGGCGGGGGATCAGCGCCCGGCGGTCTACCCGCACCTCCACCGGCCCAAAGGGGACCGTCCCCTCCAGGTACTGCAGAGGCTCCCCGTCCAGCCGGCGGCCGATGAGGGAATCGAGGCGGGCCTGCTCTTCGGGAGCAGTCACCGGCACGGCGAGGAGAGCCGCCCGGGAGCGGCCCGTAGCCGTCATGGCCAGGCGCTCCAGTTCGTGCGAAGGCAGGGCGGACGCCACGGCACCATCATGCCAGGACCACGGCGGCTAGCGTCGGCCGAGCCGAGCCGAGGAGTACCCGTGGTCACTGCACCCTACGGCGCCTGGGGGTCCCCCATCACCGCCCCGGCGGTGACTCGCGCCTCCCTCCGTTTCTCCGACAGCCTGGAAGCGGATGGGGACGATCTCTACTGGGCGGAGAGCCGCCCCGCCGAGGGAGGGCGCACCGTGGTGGTGCGCCGCGCCGCCGACGGTGCCACCACCGACGTGACCCCTCCCGGCTTCGACGCCCGCACTCGCGTCCACGAGTACGGCGGCGGGGCCTATGCCGTCCGCGACGGTGGGGTCTGCTTCGCCAACTTCACCGACCAGCGGCTCTACCGGCACCGCCCCGGCGAGGATCCCCGGCCCATGACCCCGGAGCCGGCGCTCGCGGCAGCACGGCGCTTCGCCGACTTCACCTTCGGCGACGGCTTCCTCGTGTGCGTCCGTGAGCGCCATGAGGACGGCGAGGTGGTGAACGAGTTGGCCCGCCTCCCCCTCGGCGGCTCGGAAGAGGCCCGGGTGATCGCCTCCGGGCACGACTTCTTCTCCTCTCCCCGCATCTCCCCAGACGGGCGCCGCCTGGCCTGGCTGGCCTGGGACCACCCCGACATGCCCTGGAACGGGACCACCCTCTGCCTGGCTGCGCTCTCGCCCGACGGCGCTCTCGGTGAGGCCCGCGCCGTGGCCGGGGGGCGGGGCGAGTCGATCTTCCAGCCGGAGTGGTCCCCCAACGGGGTGCTGCACTTCGCCTCGGATCGCACCGGGTGGTGGAACCTCTACCGCCTCCAGGACGGCGAAACAGTCCCGGTGGCGGCGGTGACGGGGGATTGCGGCGTGCCCCAGTGGGTGTTCCGGCTGCGCCGCTACGCGTTCCTCGACGATGGCTCGATCGCCGCGGTGTACTCGTCTCCTTCGGGGACCACCCTGCTGGTGCACGCGACCGACGGTACGGCCCGAGCCCTGCCCGCCCCCGGCACCTGGCTGGCCGGGCCGGTGGCGGCGAACGGCCGCCTCTTCCTCATTGCCGGATCCCCCACCGCCTTCCCCGCAGTGGTGCGCCTCGACCCCGCCACCGGCCGCTCCGAGACAATCCGGGCACCCGAAGGGCCGGGCCTCGACCCCGCCCTCATCTCGATCCCCGAGCGGGTTGCCTTCCGCACTCCCGACGGCCCGGCCTACGCCTACTACTACCCCCCTACCAACCCCGGGTTCCGGGCACCTGCCGGCGAACTGCCCCCGCTGCTGGTGACCATCCACGGCGGACCTACCTCGGCCGCCCGGCCGGTCCTCGATCCGGAGGTGCAGTACTGGACCAGCCGGGGCTTCGCCCTGGCCGACGTGGACTACGGCGGGTCCACCGGCTACGGCCGGGCCTACTGGGAGCGCCTCCAGGGCACCTGGGGGATCGTCGACGTACGCGACTGCGCCCTGGCCGCCGCCCACCTGGCGGCCACGGGCCGGGCCGACCCGGCGCGCCTCGCCATCCGGGGCGCCAGCGCCGGCGGGTACACCACCCTGGCCGCCCTGGCCTTCCGTCGCGAGTTCGCCGCCGGGGCCAGTCACTTCGGGGTGGCCGACCTGGAGTTGCTGGCCCGGGACACCCACAAGTTCGAGTCCCGCTACCTCGACTGGCTGGTGGGCCCCTACCCGCAGGCCGCCGAGTCCTGCCGGGAGCGCTCCCCCATCCATCACCTGGACGGCATCGATCGGCCGGTCATCCTCTTCCAAGGGCTCGAGGATCGGGTAGTCCCCCCGGAGCAGGCCCAGATCATGGCCGCCGGCTTGCGGGAGCGCGGCGTGCCGGTGGCCCACCTCACCTTCCCCGGGGAGGGCCACGGCTTCCGCCGGGCGGAGAACATCGCCCGCACCCTGGAAGCCGAGTTGTCCTTCTACGGGCAGGTTTTCGGCTTCGACCCGGCGGGAGGCATCGAGCCCGTGCTGGTAGAGGAGCTCTAGAGAAGCGCCGGTAGCCCTCAGCCCTCGGCGGAGCAGGCACAGGCCTTCAAGTAGGCCAGGGCAGCCTGCCGCGGCAGGAATCGTCCCACCACGACCTCGCGCCCCGGCATGCCGGCGAAGACCTCCTTCGCGAAGCGAGTGAGGGCGGGACGGAGCGCCTGCATGCCGGGCCACGCCTCCCCCACCGGCACCGCCACGACGTTGTGATCGACGAAGCCCGCCTCCGTTTGCTCCATCAGCCCGACGGGCTCGCAGTCCACCAGTTCGCCGGTGCTCAGCGGAAGGCCGGTGACCACGAAGCAGTCCACGCAGTCCCCGTCGGGAGCCAGGGTGCCGGGGATGAACCCGTAGGGGAACGGGTAGGGCGCCCGCACCTGCTCGGTGCGCAGGAAGGCCAGCGTCTCCTCATCGTGGTGGTGCTTGAGGTCGGAGCCGGCCTCGTTCTCGATGAACACCCGCAGCCGGGGGCCATCCTGCCGCCCACCGCGGCGGTTCCCGGGGCCGCCGGTCAGTTGCCCAGCCCCTGGTCGAATCCCCGCACTCGCGCCGTAAGGGCCAGAAGGAGGCGCAGGGCCAGCCGTCCGTCGGACTCGACCAGGCGGCGGAAGGAGGCCCCCTCGATCGCCAGAGTGATCACCGGTTCGTCGGCGGTGACCGTGGCCGACCGCAGCCCGCGGTCGATCACCGCCATCTCGCCGAAGAAGTCGCCCGGGCCGAGCCGGACGACGACGTGCCCCCTCACGGACACGGTCGCACGACCGCTCGCCACCACGTGCAGAGCATGAGCCACCGCTCCCTCGCTGACGATGGCGTGCCCGGCAGAATGGGGCACCTCGCGCGCCAGAGCGGCGACGGTCCGCAGGGTCCCCTGGGGCAGACCGGCGAAGAGCGGGACACCGCTCAGCAGCGACGCTCTCGCCTTGCCGGTGATGGCGGCGCCTCGTTGCATCGCGCCATCGTATCTCGCTCGCCCTCCACCGTGGGAGGCGATCCCCTTCGGCACGCCGTCGCGCCCTTCTGGAGCGGACGCGGCGGCACCTACGGGCCACGCTCGAAGCCGTGGCCGCCGCCGTAGCGGAGAAACGAGGCAGGAGGACGACCACTGAGGAGATGCCGCGGCGCTCGCGGACTTCGACCCCGCCCGGCACGAAGAGGAGGCCCGGCGCAGCGCATGCCGGCAGCCATCGCGGCCCACGAGGGATGACCGATGGGGCCCTCAGCCCGACTGAGCCAGGCGGCGCGCCTCATCCTCCTGGGTGAGGGCGTCGACGAACTCGTCGAGGTCGCCTTCGAGGATTTCGGGGAGACGTTTGATCGTCAGCCCGATACGGTGGTCGGTGACCCGGTTCTCCCGGTAGTTGTAGGTCCGGATCTTCTCGGCCCGCTCCCCTGTGCCCACCTGGGAGCGGCGGTCGGCAGCCTGCTCGGCATGCTGACGGTCGGCCTCGATCTGGAAGAGGCGAGCGCGGAGCACACGGAGCGCCTTCACCTTGTTCTGCAACTGGCTCTTCTCGTCCTGGCAGATGACCACCAAGCCGGTGGGCCTGTGGGTGAGGCGCACCGCCGAGTCGGTGGTGTTGACCGACTGGCCACCGGGGCCGGAGGAGCGGAAGACATCGATCTCCAGGTCGCCCTCGGCGATCTGCACCTCGACCTCCTCCACTTCGGGCAGCACCGCCACGGTGGCAATCGAGGTGTGGATGCGCCCCTGGGATTCTGTCTTCGGGACCCGCTGCACCCGGTGCGGCCCCGCCTCGAACTTGAGCCGGGAATAGGCGCCGCGCCCCTTGACGGCGAAGATCACCTCCTTGAAGCCCCCGCTGTCCCCCGGAGACGACACCATGGGCTCCACCCCCCAGCGGTGCCGTTCGGCGTAGCGCTGGTACATGCGGAACAGGTCGCCCGCCCAGATGCCGGCCTCATCGCCGCCGACGGCGGCCCGTATCTCCATGATCACGTCCCGGTCGTCGTTGGGGTCGCGCGGGGCCAGCATCAGCCGCAGGCGGCCCTCCAGTTCGCTCGCGTCGGCCTCCCGGCTGCGGGCCATGGCCGCCAGTTCACCCGCCATCGCGTCGTCGACCTCGGCGGCGGCCAGTTCCCGGGCCTCGGCGGCATCGCGCCCGGCCGCCAGATAGGCATCGAAGGCGTCGGCCACCGGCTTCAGTTCGGCGTGGCGGCGGGCCGCCTCGGCGTAGCGGACGCGATCGGCCAGGACCTCGGGGTCGGCCAGGGCTTCCAAGGACTGCTCCAGCGCCCGGCGCACCTCGCGCAAGCGAGCGAGCAGGGTGTCGTCCATCAGGTGAACTCGGCTTCGAGGGCCCCCGCCGCAATGGGCCCCCGGCGCTCCACGCCCTCCCGCTCCGCCGGGTCGAGGGCGGCCAGCAGGCTGGTGACCGCCACCTCCACCTGGTCGTCGTCGGGCGGCCGCGTGGTGAGGGCCTGCAGCCACATGCCGGGGATGGCCAGGAAGCGCAGCCAGCGCCGGTCGGAGCCCAGTTTCAGCACCTCGTAGGCCAACCCGGCGATGACCGGGATCCCCAGTACCCGGCTGGTGATCAACCAGGGCCAGGCGGGCCGGCCGAGCATGGTGAAGGCGATCAGGGCGATCAGCACCACGATCATCAGGAAGTTGGTGCCGCAGCGGGGATGCCGGGGGCTGTAGCGCTGAATGGCCTCCAGGGTCAGCGGGTCGCCGGCCTCGTAGGCGTGGATGGTCTGGTGCTCGGCCCCGTGGTAGGCGAAGACGCGACGGATCTCCTTGGAGAGGCCGATCAGCCAGATGTAGGCCACGAACAGCCCCACCCGCACCACCCCGTCGACCACGTTGAACAGCACGGCCGACTTCCCCCACACGTGCTCCATGCTCCGCGCCACCGCCAGCGGCACCACCATGAACACGGCGATGAAGAAGGCCAGAGCGAAGACCATGGAGAGCACGATCTGGTAGCGCTTGACCTCGCCCTCCTCTTCGCTGCCTGCCTTGGCTGCCGACCAGGAGAGGGCGCGGAAGCCCAGGCTCAGCGACTCCCCGAGCACCAGCACCCCCCTAATGAAGGGCACCCGCGCCCAGCGGGAGCGAGACGACAGCCGGGGCAGGTCGTGGGAGACGGCCTCGATGACCCCGTCGGGGCGACGCACCGCCACCGCCCACTTGGCGGGGGCGCGCATCATGACCCCTTCGATGACCGCCTGGCCGCCGACGGTGGCGCCCGGGGCTCGGCTCACTAGCCCTCCGCGGGCTCGGACTCGGCGGCGGCGCCCTTGGCCGCCTTCTTGGCGGGCCGGCGGGTGACGGGTTGCTCGCCGTAGCGGCGGCGGAACCGCTCCACCCGCCCCCCGGAGTCCACCAGGATCTGCTTCCCGGTGTAGAAGGGGTGACTGGCGCTGGAGATCTCGACCCGGGCCAGCGGGTAGGTATTGCCGTCCTGCCACTCCACCGTCTCGTCGGTGCGAACGGTGGAGCGAGTCAGGAACGAAAAGCCGGACGAGGTGTCGAGGAACACCACCGGCCGGTAGTTGGGATGGATGCCTGCTTTCACTTCACTGCTCCTCTGCGGCCCCGCATGTTATGCGCCCCCGGAACCCGACTTGGCCACATCGGCCAGGAACTCACGGTTCGACTTGGTCTGGCGCAGCCGATCGATGAGCAACTCCAGCCCGGCCGCGGGCTCGGGGAGGGCCAGCAGCACCCGCCGCAGCTTCCAGACCTGGACCCGCTCGGCGTCGTCGAAGAGCAGCTCCTCCTTGCGGGTGCCCGAGGCCTCGATGTCGATGGCCGGGTAGACCCGCTTGTCGGCCAGCTTGCGGTCGAGGCGCAGCTCCATGTTCCCGGTGCCCTTGAACTCCTCGAAGATCACCTCGTCCATTCGGGACCCGGTCTCCACCAGGGCCGTGCCCAGGATGGTCAGGCTCCCCCCCTCTTCGATGTTGCGCGCCGCCCCGAAGAACCGCTTCGGCGGGTAGAGGGCGGTGGAGTCGACCCCGCCCGACAAGATGCGGCCGCTGGCAGGAGTGGCCAGGTTGTAGGCCCGGGCGAGGCGGGTGATGGAGTCGAGCAGGATCACGACGTCCTGCCCCATCTCGACGAGCCGCTTGGCCCGCTCGATGGCCAGTTCGGCCACCTGGGTGTGCTCCTCGGCGGGGCGGTCGAAGGTGGAGAACACCACGTCGCCTTTGACCGAGCGCTGCATGTCGGTGACCTCTTCGGGCCGCTCGTCCACCAGCACCACGATGAGCTTGCACTCCGGGTTGTTGTGGGAGATGGAGTTGGCGATCTCCTTGAGCACGGTGGTCTTGCCCGCCTTGGGCGGGGAGACGATCAGGCCGCGCTGGCCCTTGCCGATCGGGGCGATGAGGTCGACGATCCGGGCCAGTACGTGGTTGGGCTGCCCCTCCACTTCGAGGCGAAGGCGCTGATCGGGAAAGAGCGGCGTCAGGTCCCCGAACTTCGGGCGGGCGCGGGCCTCGTCGATGGTCATGCCGCTGACGTGATCGATGCGGACCAGGGCGGGGAACTTCTCCTGGGTGCGGGGCGGACGCACCGGCCCGGCCACCACGTCGCCCTTGCGCAGCCCGTACTTGCGGATCTGGTTGGCGGCGACGTAGACGTCGCGCTCGCCCGGCAAGTAGCCGGTGACCCTCAGGAAGCCGTACGACTCGGGGAGGATGTCGAGGATGCCCTCGCGCACTTCGAGATCCGACTCGTCGTAGTAGGGCTCGCGGCGCTCGCCGCCGCCGCTGCCGCTGCGCCGGCGGCGCCGCTTGCGCTGACCGCTCTCCCAGCGGTCGTCGCCGGAGTCCTCGCCCTCGGCGGCAGCCTCCTCGCTCCCCTCCTCCCCCTCAGCCCGGGGGCTCCCGCCTTCGGGTTCGGGCCGCACCTCGCCGTCGGCGGGACGCACCTCCTCGATGGCCGGAAGCGCGATCTGCACCGGCTCGGCGCTGGCTTCGAAGCCGTCCGAGCCGACGATGGCGGTGATGAGCTTCGACTTCTGGAGGTTCTCGTGGTCGGGCACGCCGAGCGAGGCGGCGATCACCCGCAGCTCGTCGAGTGACTTCTCCTGAAGCATGGCTCTGCTGGTCATAGGTTCCTTTCGGCGGGCCTCAGCCGCGCCCGGCGGCCAGGGCGCGCTGGTAGGCCTCCCAGTCGGCGTTGAAGCGCGCCATCCCAATGTCGGTCAACGGGTGGTGGAACAGGCGTTCCATGACGGCGAAGGGCATGGTGGCGCAGTCGGCGCCGATGCGGGCCGCCTCGACCACGTGCACCGGGTGCCGCAGGCTGGCGGCGAGCACCTGGGTGTCGTAGCCCTGGGCGGCATACACCTCGACGAGATCGTGGAGCAGGCCCAGCCCGTCGTTGCCTGCGTCGTCCACCCGGCCCAGGAAGGGGGAGACGAAAGTGGCTCCGATGCGGGCGGCCAGGATGGCCTGCGCCGCCGAGAACACCAGCGTCACGTTGATCGACATGCCCTCATCCACCATGCGGGCCCCGGCGGTGACGCCTTCCTTGCTCATGGGCACTTTGACCACCACGTTGTCGGCGATGGCGGTGAGGTCGCGGGCCTGGGCCAGCATCTCCTCGACCTCGGGAGCGACCACCTCGGCAGAGACGGGCCCCGGGGTGATCTCGCAGATGCGGGCGATGAGTTCGGGGAACTCGAGGCCCTCCCTGGCGGCCAGGCTCGGATTGGTGGTCACCCCGTCGAGGATGCCCCACTCATGGGCGGTACGGATGTCGGACAAGTGCGCTGTATCGAGGAACAGCTTCACGGCACCTCCAGAGGACCCGGGCACCTTCGTCACGCACGCATGCGCCGAGATCGGCACCGGTACTGGGAACAACGGGTCGCAGACCCGAACCGTGATTCTAGGGCCTTTCCTCCCCGGAGCAAGGCCGAACCCCGGAACCGGCCGGGTCAGTCGCCGGCCGGCGGCTCAGGCACCAGATAGACCGTGATCGGGCGCAGGCCGCTCACCACCCGCCAGGGCTTCCCCAGGGCGTCGACGTAGGCCCGGCGCGCCGCACCCTGCGGCTCCAGCCGGTGCCCGGTGAACATCACGAAGGCGGGCCCCCCGGCACGGGAGGGGAGCCTCACCTCCTCGCGGGGGAAGAGGACCGCGTCGCACCCCGAATACCACATCACCTGCGGCACCCGCTGGGTCATCACCACGCAGGGCCGTCCGCCGGCCTGCTCCCCAACGGCCGCCGCCGCCGCGCGCAGTGGCCGCCGGCTGCCGCCCAAGTCGCGATTGCGGTCCCGCCCCAGCCCGATCGCGGCCGCCGCCAGCGCCAGCAGCAGCACCAGCGCCAGCGCCGGGCGCATCCTGCCGGGCAGCCGCCGGCCCAGCCCCTCCAGCCCGGGAGCGGCGGCCACCCACAGCCACGGGTAGACGGGCGCCAGGTAGCGAACCTCCCCATGCAGGACCGTGGCGATCGCCGCGGCGGTGGCCACGCTGATGCCCGCCGCCGCGATCCAAGCGCCGCGGTCGACCTCCCGGCGGCGCACCCAGCCGATGGCCGGCACCAGGCCGGCCAGGGCCAAGATCACCGCCGCCGGGGCAAGGACCTGGCCGCTGAGATCGAGGTAGTCCCCGAATCCGGCGAAGTTCAGCCATCCCCGGGTGCCCACCGCGCCCAGCGGCGCGCCCCCCGCCCCGGTCAGCCGAGGAACGGCCAGGACGGCCGCCACCGCACCGGCCCCGAGGAGGGCGGTGGAGACGGCGGGCCAGGGGAACCGCCACAGGAGGCGCCATCGCCACAAAGCCACCCCCAGGAAGCCCACCGCCATGGGCAGCGGCGCCCCGAACCGTAGGAAGGTGGCGGCCGCCACCACCGGCACGGCAAGGAGCATCCACCACGAGGCACGCTCCCCACCCGTGGCGAAGACGAAGAGGGCCACGGCCAGCAGACCCAGCGCGGCGCCGGGCACATCGGGCCACACCTGGGTGGCGGAGAGCACCAGAGGCGGCGTCACCGCCACGCCGGCGGCGGCCACCAGGGCAGGCCGCGCCCCGAAGAGGTGGCGGGCGAGCAGCCAGGTGACCCCGATGAGGCCCAGGCCGAAGCCGGCCACGGCCAGGCGGAAGACGCTGGCCTGGCTGCCCAGGCCCCACAGCAGGTGCAGCATCCAGGGGAGGCCCGGCGCCCGATAGGTGTTCCAGTAGGCGCCGGGAGCGGCCCCCTGAGCGAAGTCCCGGGCGCGCAGGCTGTAGACCGCCTCATCCCAGCCCAGCGGGGGCCCCCGCCGCACCACCAGCACCACGACGATCAGGTACACCGCGAGGATCGCTCCCAGGATGACCCACTCGTTGCGGGCGAAGGATCCGCCCACCGAGAATCGCCGGCGAGCCGCGGGAGCGGGAGCGGCCTCGGGGGCAGGAGCGGGATCGGGGGCAGGAGCGGGATCGGTCATCGAGCCGCGATCCTATCGCCCGGCCTCGCCGTGCGCCCCGCCTACATGTGCTCGGGGGCGGAGATCCCGAGCAGGCCGAGCACGGCGAGGAGCACGCTCTCGGCGGCAGCCACCAGCCAGAGCCGGGCCCGGGAGAGGGCGGGATCCTCCGTCACCACCCGGCAGTCGGTGTAGAACTTGTGAAAGGCGGCGGCGAAGTCCTGCCCGTAGGCAGCAATGCGGTGCGGCGCCCGGCGCGCCGCCGCTTCGGCCACCTCCTCGCCCAGGCGATCGGCCTGCTTGAGCACCTCGACCTCGGCCGGATCTCGGAGCAGGGACAGGTCGGCCTCCTCCAGCGGCCCCCGCTCCACTCCTTGGGCGGCGGCGAAGCCCTGCAGGCTGCGCACCCGGGCGTAGGCGTACTGAAGGTAGTAGACGGGGTTCTCCATGCTGCGCCGCTTGGCTTCCTCCAGGTCGAAGTTGAGGGTGGTGTCGGGGCTCACCGCCACCAGGTAGTAGCGGGCGGCGTCGGCGCCCACCTCCTCGATCACCCGGCGGAAGGTGACGAACTCCCCCGCCCGGGTCGACATGCGCACCGGTTCACCGCTGCGGAAGAGGTTCACCATCTGAGTGATGATCAACTCCAGGCGGTCCGGGTCGAAGCCCAGGGCGGCCACCGCCGCCTTCAGCCGCGGCACGTAGCCGTGGTGATCGGCTCCCCAGATGTTGATCAAGCGGTCGAAGCCGCGCCGGAACTTGTCGAGGTGATAGGCCACATCCGGGGCCAGGTAGGTGTAGCGCCCGTCGCCGGTGACCAGCACCCGATCCTTCTCGTCGCCGAAGTCGGTGGAGCGGAACCACAGCGCCCCTTCGGCCCGGTACACGTGCCCATTGGCTTCGAGGAGGCCGATGGCCTCCTCCACCTCACCGCGGCGGTGCAGGTCGGCCTCGCTGAACCACGCGTCGAAGGGAATCCGGGCCAGGGCCAGGGTCTCCTCGATGTCCTGCATCGCCCGAGCCAGGCCCCAGCGCAGCACCACCGGCTCCCATTCGGCGGCCGGCAAGGACCGGAGCGTGCCTCCCATCTCCTCCGCCAATTCGCGGCCCCAGGCTTCCAGGTAGGCGCCGTGGTAGCCGTCCTCCGGTACCGCCGCCTCCTCCCCCAGGGCCCGCCGGCAGCGGGCCTCGAGGCTGGCGGCGAAGCGTCCCATCTGCGCCCCGGCGTCGTTGTAGTAGTACTCCCGCTCCACCCGATGGCCGGCGTAATCCAGCAACCGGCTGAGCACGTCCCCCACCACCCCGCCGCGCCCGTGGCCGATGTGCAGCGGGCCGTTCGGGTTCGACGAGACGAACTCCACCTGCACCCGCTCCCGGCTCCCTGCCGGCGCCCGGGCGTGGTCCGCCCCTCCCCGCGCTGCCCGCGCCAGCACCACGGCGTACCAGGAGGGAGCCAGGGTGAAGTTGATGAAGCCGGGCCCGGCCACCTCGACCCGCTCCAGGTGGGCAATCGGAGGCAGGTGGCGCACCACGGCCTCCGCCACCTCCCGGGGGGAACGGCGGGCGGCCCGGGCCGCCACCAGGGCGGCGTTGGCCGCCCAGTCGCCGTGGCTGCGGTCGCGGGGGCGCTCCACCACGAAGGCCACCTCGCCCGGGTCGGGGAGGTCCCCGGCGGCCGCGGCCGAGCGCAGGGCGGCGGCGACGGCCTCGTGGATAGCGGAGGGGAACATGGTGGCCCGGCATCGTAGCCCGGGGAGCGCTCCCCTCGCCTTGGTACAATCGGCGGGTCGCCCTCGTAGCTCAGGGGATAGAGCGCCGGCCTCCGGAGCCGGGTGCGTGGGTTCGAATCCCGCCGAGGGCACCTAGAAGAGAGCGCGTGCCATCGCCGCCCAGCCGATCTCCCGGCCGATCACGAAGGCATCCATGGTGATGGCCACCACCCAATGGAGCGCGGCACCCAGAAGGAACGACCGGGAACGCAGCGCCAGGTAGCCGAGCGCCGCTCCGGCCAGGATGGCGGCGAAGGTCTCCGGCATGGGCTTGCCGAAGTGGATCATCACGTAGGGGATGACCGTCACCGGGATGGCGTTCCAGCCGAGACGCGGGAAGAGGCCGAACAGCAGGAACCCGCGGAAGAAGGCCTCCACCCCGAGGAACTGGAGCCCGTAGAACAGCTGGAATCCCCAGAAGTGCCAGCCGCCCGCCACCGCCCCGTCGTAGAACGGGTACTTGCGCTGGAAGGAGGCCAGGGCGGAGGCGCCGAAGAGCACCGGGAGCATCACCCCGAGGAACACCGCATAGGGCCAGATGTGCCGCCAGGTCCGGGGAAGATGCCAGCCCCACTCGCGCGGGGACTCGCGCAGCACCAGAGCCACCACGGCCAGCGGCACCAGCACCCGCAGCACCAGCGAACTGACACCCCAGTACTGATAGGGCAGCAAGTCGAAGTAGTCCCGGTAGCCCGGCCCGAGAGCGTCGGCCAGTGAGCGATGCAAGGCGGTGCCCTTGAAGCTCGCCGGCAGTCCCCAGTACTCGAACACGATCAGCAGCACCACCGCCGCGGTGAAGACCACCAGGGTGCGGCGATCGGGACGAAGCCCGGCGGCGCCGGCCCGCAGCGACGTTTCGGTATCAGCCAAGGTGGTGGACTCGCACGGGGCATCCCACCCTAATGGGGATTCGCGGGCTCCCGCGGTCTGGGAGTCTGGTGGTTGAGCCGTCGGCTGCGGGGGCGGCCGCCGCGGGGACCACCGGGCCCACCGACGGACGTGGAAGCGGATGACCCGGTCAGCCGGCCAGGCTGCGGCGCCAGGCTTCCCGATGATCGTCGGCGATCCGACGAGCGCGCACTTGGGCGACAAACAGCAAACCGACGAGCGACCCGACTCCGGTAACCACAGCGGTGGCGGCGAGCATGGGATCCATTATCCCCAGCATCGTCGGCTGAGCCGGGTAGGTTGAACCGGGGCGCTGAGCGGCTCTCAGCCGGCGCCGAGCTCCTCCCGCACCAGGCGGCCGACCAGGGCGCCGTCGACCGTTCCCCCGGCCGCCTTCATCACGTGCCCGATGACTCGGCCGGCCATCTTGGGGTCGCCGGCTCCCAACTCGGCGATGGCGGAACGCACCAGCTCCCGGGTGGCCGCCTCATCGAGGGTAGACGGCAGCCATCTAGCGAGATACTCGATCTCGAAGGCCAGCTTCTCCGCCTGAGCCCGCCCCCGCTCCCCCGCGGCGGCGAACTCCAGGCGGGCCTTCTCCATCTTCTTGCAGTACGCCCCGATGACCCGCCGGTACAGCTCGTCGCCCGCCTCCCCGCTGAAGCCCGGCTCGGTGCGCGCTCGCGAGACCTCGGTCTCCACCTGCCGGATCACATCGAGGCGCTTCCGGTCACGAGCCCGCAGGGCGTCCCTCAGTTCCGCAGCGAGTTCTTCGTGAATTCCCATCGTCCATCAGGGTAGTGGCCGTCCCGCCCATCGCGATCTTCCTGGGAAGCGCTTTCAGGAGATCGGTTGACGAGGCCCCGCCGCCGCCCTATCTTGTGTAAGGCCCATTTGTGAACTGCTTCACATTCCAGGGCACCGAACAGAGAAAAGAACCGGATCTTGATAACCCTGACCGTAATCGATTGGCGTGACGCCGCCGCCTGCCGAGACTCCGAACCCAACCTCTTCTTCCCCATAGGCTCCACCGGACCGGCCGTCGACCAGATAGAGGCCGCCAAGGCCATCTGCACCGAGTGCACCGTCCGGGAAGACTGCCTGACGTACGCCCTGGAGACCAACCAGGAAGCCGGGGTGTGGGGAGGCTACGCCGAGGACGAGCGGCGCCGGCTGCGCAAGCGCTGGCTGGCCGAGCGGCGCCGCCGCGCCGGCTGAGACCCGCCGCGTCCTCTCCCCGGTCGTCCCGGGGGCTTCACTCTTTTCCGAAACCGATCCGGGGGGACTTGTCCGCTTCGACGTCGAGATAGGCGATCTTGTCGACCACCAGGCCGTGGCGGCGGCCCTCCTCGTCCACCAGCCAGAGGATCTTCTCCCCGTCCTCCACGGCCTGCCGGAAAGAGCGGATCACCTCCTCGGCGTCGGCCACCTCGAGATCCAGTTCCCGCGCCGTCATGGTCACGCCGATCCTCACCCGCACCTGTGCCTCCTCGCGCTATTGCAGCTTCAGTCCCGGCGGGCGCCGCACCCGGGGCCGCCGCGCCGCCAGCCCGGCGGCGATCTCATCGAAGGCGGCGGCTGCCTCGGAGCCGGGCGCGGCCAGCACTGCCGGTTCCCCGCGGTCGGCCCCTTCCCGCAACGCCGGGACCAGCGGCACCCGGCCGAGCAGCGGCACCCCCAGGTCGTCGGCCAGCGCCCGGCCTCCTCCGGCGCCGAAGATCTCGTAGCGCTTGCCGTCGTCCCCGGTGAACCACGACATGTTCTCCACCACCCCGGCCACCTCCTGCTCCATCTTGGCGACCATCAGGGCGGCCCGGCGCGCCACGCGCTGGGCCGTGGGCTGGGGAGTGGTGACCACCACGGTCAGGGCACCGGGGAGGAACTGCGCCAGGGAGATGGGCACGTCGCCGGTGCCGGGAGGCAGGTCGAGCAGCAAGAACTCGGGTTCGTCCCAGTAGACCTCATCGAGGAACTGCTCCAGCGCCTTGTGCAGCATGGGCCCCCTCCACACGACCGCCTGGTCGGGAGGGACGAAGAAGTCCATCGAGATGACCCGTACCCCGTGAGCGGCAGGCGGCACGATCAACCCGCCGACCACCGCCGGCGGCTCCTGGACCCCCAGCATCCGCGGGATCGAGAAGCCCCAGACGTCGGCGTCGAGCACGGCGACGTCGTGGCCCGCCGCGGCGAGCGCCACAGCGGTGTTGGCCGTCACCGAGGACTTGCCCACCCCGCCCTTGCCCGAGGCGATGGCGATCACCCGGGTGCGGGATCCCGCTCCGCCCGGCCGGGCGGGGCGCCCGGCGGTGAGCCGGGCGGCCAGAGCCTCCTCGGCGGAGGAACCCATGGGCGCCGCGTCCACCCGGATGCCGGCTGCCCCGGCCGCTCCGGCGGCGGCGAAGACGGCAGCCCGCAGTTCGGTTTCGAGGGCCAGGCCCTCGGGCAGAGCCAGGCTCACCCGTCCCGAGCCGTCTCCGGCCAGATCGAACCCCGTCATCAGGCCCAACTCTCCTACGGAGCGGCGCAGGCGAGGGACCACCACGGCTCCGACGGCGTCACGGATGGCTTGCCGATCCACTGCGGGGCTCCCGAACGAGGACGCGTCGAGACTAGCGACGCCGTCGCCTCTACCCTTCCCTCATGCCCGTCCCCGACTTCAACCAGGCCCTGGGCCGCCTAACCGGTTCCCTGGGCGACCCCACCCGGCGGGCCATCTACCTCACCGTGCGCGAGTCCGACGACGAGATCACCGCGGCGCGCGTCGCCGATCTCTTCGGCATCCACCCCAACGTGGCACGGCACCACCTGGACCGTCTGGTGGCCGACGGCTACCTGCGGGTGCGAGATCGTGACCCCGCCCGTCCGGCAGGGGTAGGCCGTCCGCCCCGGGTCTTCGAGGCCACCGAGGACGACGTCGCCGTCTCCTACCCGGCTCGCCGCCACGACCTCCTCGCCGAACTCCTGGTGCGGGTGGTGAAGCGCCTCGCTCCCGAGGAAGGGCCCCGGGTAGCAGAAGAGGTGGGGCAAGCCTACGGAGAGGAACTGGCCGCCGCCATCGGCCTGCCCACCGAGCAGGGCTTCGCCCCGGCCCTGGCGGCGGTGGCCCGGGCGCTGACCGGCGCCGGCTTCGAGATCACCGCCGACCTCGAGGCGGGCCGCCTGGTGGCGGGGGCTTGCCCCTTCGGGCGCACCGCCGCCGACCACCCCGAGGTGGTGTGCCGCCTGGACCTGGGCATCGTGAAGGGCCTCATGGCTGCCGCCGGGGCCCCGGCTCGCCGCGTGGTCATCACCCCCCGGCGGCGCCCCAACCGGCCCTGCGTCGCCTCCTGAAAGGCCGCCGGCACCCGGTTATCCTCCTCCAGCCTGCCCCACGGAGCCTCCTGCCCATGGACCCAGACCGCTTCGGCGCCCGCCGCCAGATAGACACCCCACTGGGCCGCCGCACCGTCTTCCACCTCGCCGCCCTCGGCGACCTGCGGCACCTTCCCTACTCCATCCGTGTGCTCCTCGAAGGAGCCCTGCGCCACCACGACGGGGCGGTAGTCGACGACGCTCAGGTGCTGGCGCTCGCCGGCTACGACGCCGCAGCCGTGCCCGAGGCCGAGGTCGCCTTCCAACCGGGCCGGGTGGTGCTCCAGGACTTCACCGGCGTCCCGGCGGTGGCCGATCTGGCGGCTATGCGCTCCGCCCTGGTGCGTCTCACCGGGGACCCGGCGGCGGCCGAACGGGTGAACCCCCAGGTTCCCGCCGACCTGGTCATCGACCATTCGGTGCAGGTGGACGCCTTCGCCTCGCCCCTGGCCCTGGCCCTGAACGGCGAGCGCGAGTTCGCCCGCAATCGCGAGCGGTACCGGTTCCTGAAGTGGGGCCAGGGCGCCTTCTCCGGCCTGCGCGTCGTCCCTCCCGCCCGGGGAATCGTGCACCAGGTGAACCTCGAGTACCTCGCCCGGGTTGTCTGGGACGACGGCGCCTCCCTGTACCCCGACACCCTGGTGGGCACCGACTCCCACACCACCATGGTCAACGGCCTGGGGGTGCTCGGCTGGGGCGTCGGGGGCATCGAGGCCGAAGCCGCCATGGTGGGCCAGCCGATCTCGATGCTGCTCCCCGAGGTCGTCGGCGTCCGCTTCCACGGCCGCCTCCCCGCCGGCACCACCGCCACCGACCTGGTGCTGCGGGTCACGGAGGTGCTGCGCCGGGTGGGGGTGGTCGGCCGCTTCGTCGAGTTCGGCGGCCCCGGCCTGGCCGCCATGCCCCTGGCCGACCGGGCCACCATCGCCAACATGTGCCCCGAGTACGGGGCCACCGTCGGCTTCTTCCCCGTGGACGGGCAGACCCTCGCCTACCTGCGGCTCACCGGCCGCAGCGAAGCCCTGGTGGAAGCCGTCGAGCAGTACTGCCGCCTCCAGGGCCTGTGGCGCGAGGAGGGGACCGACCCGAACTACGCCGCCGTAGTTGAGATCGATCTCGAATCCATCGTCCCCTCGCTCGCCGGGCCCCGGCGCCCTCAGGACCGCGTCGACCTCGACCGGATGCAGACGGCCTGGCGCTCCGAACTGGCCCACGGCTTCAAGGCGGACCCGACGACGCGCGCCGTCGTGGCCCACCAGGGCGGCTCCTACGAACTGGGGCACGGCAGCGTGGTGATCGCCGCCATCACCTCCTGCACCAACACCTCCAACCCCGATGTGATGGTGGCCGCCGGACTGCTGGCCCGTCGCGCCCGGGAGCGAGGCCTTTCCCCCCGGCCCTGGGTGAAGACCTCCTTCGCCCCCGGCTCCACGGTGGTGACCCGCTACCTCGCCGCGGCCGGCCTCATGGAGGACCTCGAAGCGCTCGGCTTCCACGTCGTGGGCTACGGCTGCACCACCTGCATCGGCAACTCCGGGCCGCTCCCCGAACCCGTGGCCGCCGCCGTCCGCACCCACCAACTGGTGGCGGCCGCCGTGCTGTCGGGCAACCGCAACTTCGAGGGGCGGATCTCACCCGACGTGCGAGCCAACTACCTGGCCTCCCCCCCCCTGGTGGTGGCCTACGCCCTGGCGGGCACCGTCGACCTCGACCTCACCGCCGATCCCCTGGGCCATGACCGGGAGGGGCGCCCCGTCTTCCTGCGCGACCTCTGGCCGACCGGCGATGAGATCGCCGCCGTAGTCGCCCGAGCGCTCTCCGCCGACCAGTTCCGGGAGCAGTACGCGCAGGTGTTCTCCGGTTCACCGGAGTGGGAGCAGGTGGAGGCGCCCGCCGGCAGCCGGTACGCCTGGGACCCCGGGAGCACCTACATCCAGGAGCCGCCCTTCTTCGCCGACTTCGCCGCCGCCCCGGCCCCGCTCGGTCCCATCCGGGGGGGGCGCGTCCTGTTGTTCCTGGGGGATTCGGTGACCACCGACCACATCAGCCCGGCCGGCTCCATCCACCCCGACTCGCCGGCGGGCCGCTACCTGATCTCGCAGGGGGTGGCCCCTGCGGACTTCAACTCCTACGGGTCCCGCCGGGGCAACGACCGGGTGATGGTGCGGGGCACCTTCGCCAACCCCCGCATCCGCAACCGCCTGGCGCCCGGGACCGAAGGCGGGTACACCACCGACTTCACCGACGGCACGGCGAAGCCGGTCTTCGACGCGGCGGCGTCCTACGGCCGGGCCGGGATCCCCCTGCTGGTGCTGGCCGGCAAGGACTATGGCATGGGTTCCTCGCGCGACTGGGCGGCGAAGGGCCCGTACCTGCTCGGAGTCCGGGCGGTGCTGGCGGAATCCTTCGAGCGCATCCACCGCTCCAACCTGGTCATGATGGGCATCCTCCCCCTCACCTACCCGGCGGGCGCCGACGCCGCCTCCCTGGGCCTCGACGGCACCGAGACCTACGACGTGGGCCTCGACGAAGGGCTGAGCCCCCGCTCTCCACTCCGGGTGGCGGCCCGGAGGACCGACGGCTCCCTGGTGGCCTTCGACGCCGTGGCCCGGGTCGACACCCCCGTCGAGGTGGAGTACCTGCACCACGGCGGCATCCTCGCCATGGTCCTGCGGCGGATGGCTGCGGCTCACGCCGCCGGCTGAAGCCGGGCGTGCCCCGGGGGCCGACGCGGCGGCCCGAGCGCCGCAAAAGGCGCGTCTCCCTGCCCGCCCACCCCTAGGGTTCTCAGACATGCGCCCCGGTGCCCTCCGCGCCCTGCTCCCCGCCGCCGTCCTCGCCCTGTCGGCCGCCGCTTGCGGAAGCGCGGCTCCGCAACTCACCGCCCCGGCAGACTCGCTCGCCTCTCCCAGTACCAGCGAGGCCCGCCCGCCTGCCCCGGTCTTCGAGGTGGCTCTGTTCGACGGCACCAGTTTCAGCCTGACGCGGCACCTGAGCCGGGACGGACGACCGGTGGTGTTGAACCTGTGGGCCTCCTGGTGCCCGCCGTGCCGCGAGGAGATCCCCCGGATCGAGGCCGCCGCCCGCCGTCATCCCCAGGTGCTCTTCCTCGGGGTTGCCGTCCAGGACGAGCCCGCGGCCGCGGCGGCGGCGGTGGCCGAACTCGGGGCGACCTATCCGACCGGGGCCGACCTCGACGGCACGTTGGACGCCGCCTTCCCCTCGCCCGGGCTCCCCGCCACCTTCCTCATCGCCGCCGACGGCACCCTCATCGGGGCACACTTCGGCGCCCTGACGGCCGCCGACATCGAAGCCCTCGTGACCCGCTACCTGGCCGGGTAGCGGCCGCCTCAGACCCCGGCGACGCCCCGGCGACGCAGCACTCGGCGGAGGGCGGCGAGCACTGCGGGGTCGTACTCGTAGGCGCTGCCCTGATGGAGGATCTCCAGCGCGTCGCCGGGTTCCATGCCGCCGCCCACGGCGTAGTCGTAGGCGGTGGCCACCTTCACCACCTGGGCGGCAGGAGACACGCCGGGATCACGCTCCTCCCCGGGGCGGCGGTAGGGATGGGACGACTGGGCCACCAGCGCCGCTACCGGCTCCAGGGTGGGAGCGGCAGCAACGATGGCGGCGCTCCACCGGGCGAGGTCCGCCGTGGTGACCACCCGGCCGGGGGTCGGCATCACCCCCGCCATCGCCACCCTCCCGATGTCGGCCAGGAAGGCGGCTTGCTCCACCCGGCGGCTTGCCTGAGCCCGCATCCCCAGTTCCCCGGTCAGGGCCACCGCCACCTCGGCGGAGCGCTCGGCGTGACCGGGGGGCGAGAGGCCGCCGGCCTCCGGCACCTTTCCCAGGACCCGGATCGTCTGCCGATAGGTCAGGTCGCTGGCCGCCAGGCGGCCGAAGGCCAGGTGGGCGAAGCCGTACGGCAGACCCGCCAGGAGCACGGCCCAGGCCCCCAGCGCCGGGGCGGTGAGCCCGTAGAGGCTTCCCGCCGCCACCAGCACGAGGTAGACCGGCCACTCGGACAAAGCGGTCCGCCAGAGCAGCCCGCCGGAGAGCCGCCGCCGCGTGCCGGTCCAGGCGGCGCGCGCCGCCGCCGACGCCAGGTACCAGGCCACCATCGCCGCGACCAACACCGCCAGCTGCCCCCAGGGACCGCTGCGGTGGGCCACCGGCGCCTCCAGGAGAGCGAAGACGCCCACGAAGCCGGCCAGCCCGGCGGCTTCGCCCGGCACGAGGTCGGCCGCCTGCCGCTCGCCGAAGCGGAGACGAGCCGCCACCCAGCCCAGAGGCACGCCCATCGCCGCGCCCCACAACAGGGGCACCAGCAGCTGGCTCAGCACGGCTGCCGTGGCGACCGCCGGGCCCACCGGCTGCAGCCTCCCGCCGCCGAAGCGCAAGGGGAAGAGGTGCCCCAGGGCGAAGGCGGCGGCGAGGACCACCGCGGCCGTTGCCTCCCCGCGCCCGATGGCCGCCGCCAGCCCGGCGGCGCCTACCGCGCCGGCCGCGACCGCTCGCCAGGAGAAGCGCTCAGGCACGGAGGGCACGCTCCTTGACCAGGCGGGCCACCTCGGCGGCGCTGGCGTCGTCGGGGGCGCCGTAGGCCTCCCCGCGGCGGGTTATCCCGCCAATGAGCGCCTCGACGACCTCCCCGCCGAGGGCGGCGGCCCGCTCCCGCAGCCGGGCGAAGGCCTCAGCCTGGGTCAGAGCGGCCCGATAGGAACGCGTGCTGGTCATCCCGTCGAAGGAGTCGGCCACCGCCAACACCCGCGCTTCGACAGACCCGCGCCCCCCCACCGCCACCCGATGGGATTCTTCGATGAGGCGCACCGCCGGCGCCAGCACGTCGATCCCGGCCAGCAGGTCCTCGACCACCCTCATGTGACGGGCCACCGCCGCCTCCTCCGCCGGGCCGAGCGGTTCGGTCCGGCGCAACAGGGCGGCCGGCACCGCCAGCTTGCCTACGTCGTGGAGGAGGGCGGCGGAGCGCAGGCGCTCCATGCGGCCGGGATCCAGCCCCAACTCCGTCCCGGCGACCGACACCAGGTGGAGCACCCGGTCGGTGTGGCCCCGGGTGTACGGATCGAGGGCCTCGACGGCCTTCACGAAGCCGTGCACCGTGTCCAGGTGGGCCCGGCGCACCCGGGCGTAGGAGGCGAACCCGACGTGCCCCGCCACGAAAGTCAGGCCGACCAGCGGAAGGATCACCGGCCCCACCAGCAGGTACGCCGCCCCGGCCAGGCTGCCGACCACGGCCAGCAGCGTCATGGCCAGGTGGTTGGCGCGCAGGGCCGACCACGCCTCCGGCGGCCGGTCCGGGTACAGGCGCCGGGTCATGAAGGCCACCAGGTAGAAGTTCACCCAGTCGTAGGCCAGGGCGGCGGGGACGGTGGCGGCCAGGATGCGGGGCACGGCGGCCCGGGTCACCGGCCCCGCCGGCAGCAGCGCCGCCAGGAGCCCCACGCCCACCGTGGAGGAGAGCACCAACTGGCCGAAGTTGGCCACCGGCAGGGTCCAGCGCCGCCGGGCGAAGTAGGAGGGATGCACCAGCGCCAGGGCGGCCATCAGCGCCACCGCCAGCACCCCGCTCTGCGGTCCCATCACCACCGCCGTGCCGAAGGCCACCGCCACTGCGGAACTGACCAGGAGGCGGTCGCCCACCTCCACGGCGGCGTACTCCAGAGCCACGTAAGCGGCGGCGAGGGCTCCCCACAGCCACAGCGGCCGGGGGAGCGACTGAAACCGAACGAGCAAAACGAGCGCCGCCGCGCCGGCGGCGCCCAACACCACCGCGGGGAAGGTGGTCCGGTCCCGTGCTCGTAGGCTCATATGGGTAGCGGGCGCCCGGGTCCCGGCCTAACCGATCCTCCAGTTCACCGGAGGCTCGGCAGGCAGCTCGGTGACTCTTCGTCTTCGACGCGGTCGACCTTCCGGCTCACCTACCGACCCCCTTCTTCGAGGCTCGACGCCGGCGCTACTCCGGCGGCGGCGCTCCGCTTCGCTCTTCTCTTGGGGTTTGCTCGTCCGTAGGTTGACCCGGGCGGCCCGTCTCCGGAACGGCCGTCCGCTCGGGTGGCTCATCGGCAGGATCACCGCCGACCTTCACCCTCTCGCGACCGCTCCTGCTACCCGGCCGGCACGGGCCGGCCGGGGACACTGTACCCCCGCCGGCCGGGAGTTCGCGGGCGCTCCCTCCCGCCACCCGCCACCGCATGACAGACCGTTGCCGCACCGACTACGCTATGTGGCCGGGCGGTGCTGGGGAAGGCGGAGGCATGGACTTCAGGGAACTCGAGGAGACCCTCGCCCGGTTGCCCTCGGTGCACGCGGTGCGGGTGAGCGGCGACCGCTCCCGGGTGCGCGAGGTCCACGTGCTCGCCGCCCCCGACAAGGCGGCCAAGCAGGTAGTCCGCGACGTGCAGACGCTGGCCCTGGCCCGCTTCGGGGTAGACCTGGACCGCCGCATCATCTCGGTGGTGCAGATCGGGCCGGACCGCATCCGTCCCGAGGAGGACCGCCCGGCCATCCTCGGGGTGCACGAGATCCCCGAAGGGGCCCGCACCACGGTGGCGGTGTCCCTGCGCTGGCACGGAGAGGAGTACTCCGGCACGGCCACCGGGCCGGCCGCCGCCTCCGCTCGACTGCGCCTGGTGGGCGAGGCGGCCCTTCGAGCGGTGGAGCGCATCGTGGGCGACGAGGCCCTGGCGCTCGACGCCGTCGGCGCCCCGGCAGTAGGGATGCGCCGGGTGATCGTGGTGGTGGTGCTCAGCACCGGGTCGCGCGGCGAGGCGGTGGCAGTGGGGTCCGCGCTGAGCCAGGGAGACGACGCCGAGGCCACGGTGCGCGCCGTGCTCGACGCCCTCAACCGCCGCATCGTTCGCCCCGACTGAGGCCCGCCTTCGCTAGGTTGGGCGGCCGTGCCCTTCCCGGTGCCCGCTCCCTCCCGCCCCGCCGTCTCCGCCGTAACCGGTCGAGGCGGAGTGGCGGTGACCCCGCACCACCTGGCCACCGCCGCCGCCGTGGAGATGCTGGCGGCCGGGGGGAATGCCGCCGACGCGGCGATCGCCGCCAACGCCGTGCAGGGCATGGTCGACCCCACCACCTGCGGGCCGGGAGGCGATCTCTTCGCCCTGGTGCACCGGCCCGGGGCTTCCGTCCCGGACGCCCTCAACGCCTCCGGCCGGGCCGGATCGGGGTTGAGCGCCTCCGCGCTGCGAGTCGCCGGCCACGCTCGGGTTCCGCATGACGCCCCCGAAGCGGTGACGGTGCCCGGCTGCGTGGATGGCTGGCTGGCCCTGGCGACCCGGCACGGCAGCCTGCCGCTCACCGCCTTGCTCGCCCCCGCCATCCGCCTGGGCGAGGAGGGCTTCCCCGTCTCCGCCGACCTGGCCGACGCCCTCGCGCGGCTTCACCCCAGGCTGGCGGCACAGCCTTCGGCATCCGACCTCTACCCCGCCGGGCTCCCGGCCCGCACGGGCACCACCCTGCGCCGCCCGCTCCTGGCGGCCACCCTGCGGTCCATCGGCGACGGAGGCCGCGAGGCCTTCTACGGAGGAGAGCCCGGCATCGCCCTCACTGCGGTGACCGGCGGCGGCATCAACGCCGCCGATTTCGCCCGGTCTCAGGCCGAGTGGATGCCACCCATCGGCCTGGACGTCTTCGGCCGGCGCTTCTGGACGGTGCCGCCCAACAGCCAGGGCTACCTGACCGGGGCGGCCTCCTGGCTCCTGGAGCGGGCTCTCCGCTGCGCCGATCCGGGCGAGGCCGCCTTCCACCATGCCGTGATCGAGTGCTACCGGGCGGTGGCCGCCGAAGGCGACCACCTGGTGGCCGACCCGGGGCACCTGCCCCTGCCTGCCGAGCGCCTCCTGGAACCCGAGCGGCTTCGCTCCCTCCTCGCCTCGATCCGCCCCGATCGCGCCGCCCACCATCCCCCACCCTCGCCCGAGCCCGGAGGTACCGCCTACCTGGCGGTGCTCGACGCCGCCGGCATGGGGGTCTCGCTCATCCAGTCCAACTTCACCGGCATCGGCAGCGGACTGGCGGCCGGAGCCACCGGCGTCTGGCTCCACAACCGGGGCGCCTGCTTCACTCTGCAGCCCGGCCACCCGAACGAGGCGGGGCCGGGGAAGCGCCCCCGGCACACCCTCTCTCCCACCTTGTGGACCCGGGAGGGGCACCTCGCCCTGCTGCTGGGCACCCGGGGCGGCTACCAGCAACCCCAGTACCTGCTGCAGGCGGCGGCTCTGCTGTTCGCCGCCGGGCTGTCCCCGGCCGAGGCCCAGGCCCACCCGCGTTGGCACCTCGAGAGCGGGCCGGGAACCGGGTCACTCGTCGTCGCGGAATCCCGGATGCCGGAAGATCTCGTCGCCGGGCTGCGCCGTCTGGGGCACCCGGTGGCCGCGGGCCCGGCCCTGGCCCCCGGCTGGGGTCCGGTTTCCATGATCGCGGTCGCCGCCGACGGGACTCGCACCGCGGCCGCCGACCCCCGCGTGGCGACGGCGCAGGCCGCCGCCCACTGAGGGCCGCACCGCCGCGCCCCCACCGTCGCCCGGGCCGTCCGCCGCGGGCGCCAGAGCCAGTCGGCGCAGCGCCATCTCCGCCTGCAGCCGCGAGCGCCGACCCATCCAGGCGAAGCCGACCGCCGCCGCCAGCAGGACCGCGGTCGCCGCCACGCCGGCAATCCACCCCTTGGATCCCCCGGGAATGGCCCCCGACTCGTCGAAGAGGGCCTGTCGCCAGCCCTCGTCGAGAGCCGCCAGACGGTCCGGATCTGGAGAGGCCAGGTAGCCCGCCCCCTCGGCGGCCACCACGAAGGAGGTGAAGTCCCCCGCTCCCCCGTAGCCGAACTCCGGACGCCACAGGATGGGATCGGCCAGGGTGCTGATGGCCCAGGGGAACGGGGGCCACGGCTCCCGCAGCCCGATGTTCTGCCTGAGGAAGATGCTGTGGATGGCCTCGGTGGTGCCGTCCAGCCGGCCGAGGTACCAGCCGATGACGTCGTCGGCGAAGGGCTGCGGGTAGTCGCCGCCGCTCGCCCGCCAGAGGGCGATGTGGATCAGTCCCACGACCCCGGCATCCTGCAGGTAGCGGGTCATCCAGGCGGAGACGGCCACCGCCCCCAACTCCCCAAAAGCCACCGCGCGCAGCGGGTGGTCCGAGTACCAGCCCAGCGCCTCCGCATCGAGGGCTATCTCGTCGGCGAACAGACAGACCTCCACCCCGTCCAGAGGTCCGATGTCGGCCTCCAGCCACTGCACGATCAACGAGAACTCGCCGGCGAAGCGCTCGGTCATCTCGACGTTCACCCCCGCGCCGCGCACCACCACCGGCCCGGTGCGGGCGGCGGTGTCGAAGGCCGCCTCCGGGAAAGCCGCGGCGCAGCCGCCCGGCCGGAACGGCCTGCCGGCCTGGGCAACTGCCGGTACCGCGACGAGGATCAGCCCGAGCAGGGTGAGCAGGGGAAGGAGCCGGCGCATGTGGATCTCCGACTGGGTCACCCGTCATGCTACCGGTCCCGCGCCCGCGCCTCCGGGGTACACTCGTGCCTGGAGGCTCCGATGAAGAAACTGCTTCGCTTCCTGCTGTTCGTCGCCGTGATCGCCGGGGTGGTCGCGGCCGTCTCCCGAATCCGCGAGCGCCTGGCGGCTCCGGTGCGCCTGGGATCACCGGAGACGCCCGCCGGGGAGCCGCCTGCGTCCTCCGCGCCCCTCCCCGCCGCCGGCGACCTGGCTGCGATCAAGGGCATCGGCCCGGTCTACCGGGCGCGCCTCGAGGAGGCCGGCCTGGCGACCTTCGCCGCTCTGGCGGCGGCACCACCGGCCCGGGTCGCCGCCGCCGCCGGGATTCCAGCCGCACGCGCCGCCGACTGGATCGCTCAAGCCGCGGCTCTCGGCGGCGACTGACCGCCCGGTGCCCTACCTCACCCCGCCCGAAGACCTGGGGTCGCTGTTCCCTGAGGAGCCTGCCTACCGGGTGCGCCAGCTCCGGCGCTGGCTGTACCGCACGCCGGTGCTCACCGCCGATGCCATGACCTCCCTGCCGGCGGCGCTCCGCCCTCGCCTCGAGCCCCTCTGGCCCTTCGCCGTCGAAGCCGAGCAGGCGGGCGACCGGGGAAGCACGGTGAAGTGGCTGCTGCGCGCCCCCGACGGTGCCTCGTACGAGGCGGTTCTGATGGCCTACCCCCGCCGCACCACGCTCTGCCTGTCGAGCCAGGCGGGCTGCGCCATGGGATGCAGCTTCTGCGCCACCGGTCAGTTCGGTTTCGAACGCCACCTGCAGGCCGGCGAGATGGTGGCCCAGGCCGCCTACGCCGCCGCCCGCCTGCGGGCCCGGCCCCTGCCCGGCGGGCCGGACCGCCTGGGGAACGTCGTCTTCATGGGCATGGGCGAGCCGCTGGCCAACTACGAGAACCTCCGGGAGGCGCTGCGCCGCCTCGTCGAGGAGATGGGCCTCTCGGGACGAGCCATCACGGTGTCGACCGTGGGCGTGATCCCGGGGATGCTGCGCCTCGCCGCGGAACCGTGGCCGGTCACCCTGGCGCTGAGCCTCCACGCCGCCGACGACGACACCCGGGCCGCCCTGGTGCCCCTGGCCCGCCGCTACCCCATCGACGACCTGGTGGAGGCGGCGCGGCGCTTCTCCGCCGGGCGAGGCCGGCGGGTGACTCTGGAGTGGACGCTGATCTCCGGGGTGAACGACACCCCGGAACAGGCGCGCGGCCTGGCCGCCATCGCCGTAGAACTGCGCGCCCACGCCAACGTCATACCGCTGAACCCCACCCCGGCCTCCCGCCACCGCGCCCCGCCGCCGGAGCGGGTCCGCGCCTTCGTGGAACAGGTCAGGCGCGCCGGGGCGAATGTCACCCAGCGCGACACCCGCGGTCGCGGGATCGACGCCGCCTGCGGCCAACTGCGCTCGCGCCGGGCCGAGGAAACGCCCTAAGGGGGCTAGCGGATAGGCGGTGGGCTTCGCCCGCCGTCTGGTCTGTTCCGCCCGAAGAAGCTGCGCCTTCGGGCGGGGGTCCGGCGGATGGGGCTCGCTCCGCTCGCCCAATCAGCGCGGCCCCTAACCCGCCGCGAAGAGGAACTCCAGAGGGCGCCACACCCGGGCCGCCCAGGCGTCTTCGAAGTGCTCCGCGGCCGGGTCCACCACCACGTCGAGGCCTTTCCCCCGCCGGAAGCCCTTCGCCTCGAGCACGGCGAGCATGCCTTCCAGCCCGGGTTGGAGTTCGGCGTCCAGTCCCACTCCACCGTTGTCGAGGTAGAGGCGGAAAGGCCGGTCCGGCCAGGCCGCATCCGCCACCCCGGCGCACAGGCCCGGCGAGAAAGCCGGCGAGAGGCACCCGGCGCCGCCGAAGGTCTCCCCGCAGTGGTAGAGGGCCAGGAAGGAGATGAGGCCTCCCATGGAGGAGCCCATCACCATCGTGGACTCCCGGCCGGGGAGCGTCGGGTAGCGGGCGTCGATCAGAGGCTTCAGCCCTTCGACCAGGAATCTCAGGTAGGCCCGGCCGGCGCTCCCCTCCCCGTACTCCTCCCGCCGCTCGGCGGTGCACTCGGCGCCCACGACGAGGATGGGCGGGATGCGGCCCGCCGCGATGAGCCCGGCCGCCACTTCGTCCACCTGCCAGTCGGCCCCGAACGACGCCGTACGCGGGTCGACCAGGTTCTGGCCGTCGTGCATGTAGACGACGGGATGGGCCGTGCCGGCGTCGTAGCCGGGGGGCCGCCACACGAAGACGCGGCGCTCCCGGATGCCCGGAGCGGGGAACATGCCGAGTTCGTCGATGCGGCCCACGACGTCGGAGCGGCCCGTGGGCAGAAAGGGCGAGCCCGGCATGGCCGCCAGCGTACCGGCGCCGCGACGGCCCCGTCTTCGACGCCTTCCCGCCGACCGACGACCACTACTCCGAACCGCCGTTATCATCCCCGAGCCGCAGTCATGTCGAAGCCCCTCCGCATCACCCTCATCGCTGCCTCGGTGCCCGTCGCCCTGGCCCTGCTCGTGGGCCTGGGGTTCGCCGGGGATCGCCTGAGCAACGGCGGCCAGGTGCTGGGCCGGGTGACCGTGGCCGACGTCGATTTGGGCGACCTCAGCCGGGGGGACGCCCTGGCAGCCGTCCGCCGGCTGGAAGACCGCCTGGCGGCCACCCCGGTGCCGGTCACCGTCGCCGGCCGCAGTTTCGCCCTCGACCCGAGGGCAGTCTCCTTCGACATCGATGAGGTAGCCATCGTCGACCGCGCCATGGAGCCGGGGCGCGAGGGGCACCTGGGCAACCAGTTCGTCTGGTGGGTGCGCCACTTCTTCGACCGGGAAGTCCTCCCCCTGGACCTCCCGTACAGCTACGACGAGGCCGCCCTCGCCGAGATCATCGCCGCCTGGGAGGTGGAAGGCATCGACCATCCTCCCTTCCCCGGAGAGGTGGCGGTGGCCGACGGCCGGGTCGTCTTCCGCTACCCGGAGGCCGGGGTAGGCATCGAGCGCGACCCGGCCGCCGCCCTGCTCGGAACCGCCCTGGGCGACCCCGACCGGCGTGGCGTCGATTTGCCCAGCCGCCCGCTCACTCCCCCGCTCACCGAGGCCGACATCGACGCCGTGATCGCCGAGGCACAGGGCCTGATCGGTGACGGCGTCAGCCTGATCAGCGCCCCGACGGAGGACCGGCTGACCATCCCACCCGCCGTACTCGGCCGCTCGCTCTCCGTGGCCCGCGACGACGCCGTCTCCCCTCCCGTATTCACCTTCTCCTGGGACCCGGAACCGCTGCAGGCCTTCCTCGAGCCCCATATGGCGCGACTCTCCACCGAGCCGGTGAATGCCGAACTGATCATCGACGTCGAGACGGACGAAGTCACCATCATCCCCAGCGTGGCCACTCAGGAACCCGACCCCGAAGCCCTCGCCGCCGAGGTGGACCAGGCTGCCCGGTCGCCCCGGCGCACCTCCGATCTGGCTTACCGGGAAGGGGCCGAGCCCGAAGTCACCACCGCCGACATAGAGGCCCTCGGCATCACCGGGCTCATCGGCGAGTTCACCACCCCCCACAACTGCTGCGAGGCCCGGGTCACCAACATCCAACTGATCGCCCGCGCCACCGACGGCGCCATGGTGATGCCGGGGGAGGTCTTCTCGCTCAACGCTCATGTGGGACAGCGCACCTCGGCCAAGGGCTACGTCCCCGCCCCGGCGATCATCAAAGGGGTCCTGGAGTGCTGCGACAGCATCATCAACATCGGCGGGGGGACCAGCCAGTGGACCACCACCCTGTACAACGCCGCCTTCTTCGCCGGCCTCGAGGACGTCGCCCACACCCCGCATTCCACCTGGATCTCACGCTATCCCGAGGGTCGTGAGGCCACTCTCGGGTGGCTCGAGCCCGACCTCAAGTTCCGCAACAACACCGGGAACGCCATCGTCATCCGCGCCACCTACACCGACACCTCGGTGACGGCCAAGATCTACGGGGACAACGGCGGGCTGCAGGTGGAGGCCGGCCTCTCGAACCGCTACAACTTCTCCGGCATCCGCACCCGCCGCGAAGCCAACCCCGACCTCCCCTGCGACACCGAGCGGGTGAAGTCGGCCGGATCGGGAGGGTGGTCGGTGGACTACTACCGCTACATCACTAATCCCCTTGGGGAACAGACCACCGAGAAGTGGACCTGGCACTACACCGGCCTGTTCGAGGTCATCGAATTCGGCCCCAAGTGCCCCACCCCGCCCCCCACGGAGCCCTGACCGCCGGCACCGGGGTGGCCCGCCTCACCAGCGCAGCAGGAACGACCCCCAGGTGAAGCCGCTCCCGAAGGCGGCGCCGCAGACCACCATCCCCTCGCGGAGGAGTCCCGCCTTCAGAGCTTCGTGGAGGCCCAGAGGGATGGTGGCCGCGGTGGTGTTGGCGAAGCGGTCGATGGTGTTGAACACCCGCTCCGGAAGCAGGCCGAGCCGCTCGGTGACCGCCTCGTTGATGCGCAGGTTGGCCTGGTGGAAGAGGAACAGGTCCACGTCGTCCACCCCCAGACCATTGGCCGCCAGCGACTCCACCACTGCCTCGGCCATGCGCTTCACCGCGTTGACGTACACCGCCCGGCCGTTCATCTGCGGGAAGTGCAGCCGGCGCTCCAGCAGGTCGGCCGACATGAACCGCTCGTAGGCCATGCCCGGAGCGGGCAGCCACAGGTCCCCGGCCCCGGACCCGTCGGCGTGCAAGTGGGTGCTGAGGATGCCGGGAGCGGCGGGATCGTCGGTTTCGCCGGCTTCGAGGACCACCGCCCCGGCCCCGTCGCCGAAGAGCACGGCCACGTCGCGACCTGTGGTGGAGATGTCGAGCCCCTTGGAATGCACCTCGGCTCCCACCACCAGAATGCGCCGGGCGAATCCGGTGCGCAGGTACTGGTCGGCGATCGAGACGGCGTAGACGAACCCGGTGCACTGCTGGCGCACGTCGAGGGCGGGCTGTCCGGAGACCCCCAGCTTGGCCTGCAGGAAGCACGCCGTCCCCGGGAACTCGTGGTCGGGGCTCAGGGTGGCCAGGATGACCATGTCGAGGTCCGACCCCGAGAGGCCGGCGTCGGCCAGGGCTTCTTGCGAGGCCTCCAGGGCCAGGTCGGAGGTGGTGACGTCGGGGGCTACCCAGCGGCGCTCCCGGATGCCGGTGCGCTGCACGATCCACTCATCGGAGGTGTCCATGACCGCGGCCAGATCGTCGTTGCCGACCACCCGCGGCGGCAGGCACGAGCCCACCCCGGTGATGCGCGCCCTGATCACTCAGTCCTCCCGTCGGTGACGCCGGGAGGGTAGCCGTCGCCACCTGCCTCCGGGAGAGGCGGCCCTCGGTAGTTACCATCGCCGGGCGCGACCAGGAGGCGGCATGAGCGAGGTGACCTTCTACCGGGAACGGGACGCCGACCCGTCGGCCCTGCGCGGGACCTGTGTGGCGGTGATCGGCTACGGCAACCTGGGCCGGTCGATGGCGCTCAACCTGCGCGACTCCGGTCTCGAGGTGGTGGTGGGCAACATCGACGACGACTACCGGGGTGCCGCCGACGACGATGGCTTCGATACGCTGGACATCGCCGACGCGGTGGCGGCGGCGGGATTGGTCTACGTGCTCCTCCCCGACGAGGCGACTCCGGAGTGCTTCGCCGGGGAGATGCGCCCGCATCTCCGTCCCGGCGCGGCCGTGGCCTTCGCTTCGGGCTACGTGCTGGCCTTCGGGCTCATCGAGGTGCCCGACTTCGTCGACGTCCTGATGCTGGCGCCCCGCATGCTGGGCGAGGAAGTACGCCGCTCCTACCTGGACGGCACCGGGTTCTTCGGGTATGTGTCGGTGGAGCAGGATGCTTCCGGCCAGGCCACCCGCCGGCTCCTGGCCCTGGCCCACGCCTCCGGATGCCTCCGCAGAGGAGCCATGCCCCTCGCCGCTCGCCAGGAGGCCCTGCTCGACCTGCTCATCGAGCAGACGGTGGGGCCCTACCTGGGCACGGCCATCCAGTTGGCCTTCATGATGGGTGTGGGGGCGGGCCTGCCGGCCGAGGCCATGGTCCTCGAGATGTACATGTCGGGCGAGATGGCACGCACCTTCCAGGCCTTCGCCGAGGCCGGGTTCATGGAGTCGGTGGGCTGGCACGGGGCGGTGGCCCAGTACGGGGGCTTCGTTCGCACGCTGGAGGTGGACCGCGAGGCGATGCATCGCATGTTCGGCGCGGTGCTCGAGGACATTCGCGGCGGCGGCTTCGCCCGCCGCTTCCAGCAGGAGCACGCCGCCGGGTATCCCACTCTGGCCGCCATCGAAGCGGTCAAAGCAGCGGGCACTCTCATGACCGAGGCCGAGAGCCGGGTACGCGCCGCCCTGGACTGAGAGCGGGCCCCCGCCTCAACGGCCCGCCAGCAGGCGCAGCAGGCCCCTCCGCAGCCTCATGCCGCCCCGCCGCGGGAACCAGTAGGCCTCGCGTCGGCGCCGCCAGCGGGGCTCGGTCACCGCCACCAGGTCGCAGAAGCCCTGCACCCCCTCGGCTCCCCCCATGCGTCCCCAGCCGGAGTCCCCCACCCCGCCGAAGGGCAGCCCCGGAATGCCGTAGTTGACCAGAGCGTCGTTGATGGCCACCGTCCCCGCCCGGAGTCGGGCTGCCACCCGCCTCGCCGCATCGGGGTCGCCCGACCACACCGAGGCATGCAGGCCATAAGGGGAGTCGTTGGCTCGAGCTACCGCCTCCTCCTCGTTCGCCACCCGCATCACCGGCAGCACCGGGCCGAAGGTCTCTTCGCGCATCACCGCCATAGAGTGATCCACCCCGAGCAGCACCGTGGGCTCGTAGAAGGACTCCCCCACCCGCCGACCCCCGGAGAGAAGGATCGCCCCGGCGGCCACCGCCTCCGCCACCTGGGCTTCCACCACCTCCATCTGGCCCGGCCCGAAGACCGGGCCGATCCCGCGAGGCGGCTGCGCGGAGGCTTCCACCTCGGCCACGGCGCGGCGCAGCGCGGCCAAGAACTCCTCGTACGCCTCCGCCACCACATACACCCTCTCCACCGAGACGCAGGCCTGGCCGGCGTTGAAGCATCCCCCCCACACCGCCCCGCGTGCCGCCCGGACGGGGTCGGCGTCGCCCAGCACCACCATGGGATGCTTTCCCCCCAACTCCAGCAGCGTGGGCACCAGGCGGGCCGCCGCCGACGCCGCCACCTCCCGGCCCACCGCCGAGGACCCGGTGAAGGAGAGCACGTCGACCCCGGCACCCACCAGGGCCCGGCCGGTGGCCGGCCCGCCCTGGACCACCTGCACCAGGCCCTCCGGCAAGCGTGCGGCGTCGACCACCTCGGCCACCAGGGCCCCCGACCGGGGAGTGGCGCTCGCCGGCTTGAGCACCACGGAACACCCCGCCGCCAGAGCGGTGAGCGCCGGCTGGAAGGACAGGAAGAAGGGGAAGTTCCAGGGCGAGATCACCCCGGCCACCCCGCGCGGCCGGTACTCCACCCAGGCTCGCTTGGTGAGCACCGGTTGCGGGCCGACCCGGCGCGGGGCGAGGTGCCGATGGGCGGTGCGTGCCAGATAGCGGGCTTGCACCGCGGCGGGAAGGACCTCTCCTTCCAGCGCATCGAGGGGCGCCTTCCCCGTCTCGTCGGCAACCACCTCCACGATGTGGTCCGCCGCCTTCACCAGCGCCCGCTTCACCGCCTGCAGGCCGGCGCGCCGCTCCCCGAGCGTCAGCGACGACCACACCACCTGCGCCGCCCGGGCGGCGGCCACCGCCGCCACCGCTCGCCCTGCAGCAGCCTCGGCCGCGACGTCCGGCGGCGGGAGGCTCAGACCTCCCGGATCCCTTCGATCGCCATCCATATCCCGGCCAAGAG
Source organism: Actinomycetota bacterium (assembly GCA_016870535.1). Lineage (GTDB taxonomy): Bacteria > Actinomycetota > Acidimicrobiia > Spongiisociales > UBA11373 > VGBK01. The sequence continues at coordinate 45,811 of VGBK01000005.1, forward strand.
TAGGAGCGCCCCCAGCACTCGCGAGGCCCACACCAGCACCCGGTCGGGCAGCGGACGCCGGGGCAGGAAGCCCAGGGCGATCAGCACCGCCAGGGCACCGCCCGCCGCCCCCAGGGTGGCGGCCACCCCTTCCCGAGCGCCGCTCGCCACCGCGACCACCAGCACCTCGGGGCCCAGTAGCAGGGGGAACGCCACCGGCCACAGCGCCGCCCGCCAGCGCCGCGGCACCGGCTCGTCGGCCGGGCGGGGAACGGCCAGCACCACGCCGGCGGCGACCACGGCGGTGAAGCCGGCGGCGATGCGGAAAGTCTCGGGAGTGATCTGCAGAGAGCGCAGCAGCGGCCCCGAGGCCGCGGCGAGCCCGACCACCACGCCCAGGGCCAGCAAAACGCCGGCCAGGAGCACGAAGGGACGCGCCCGGCGCGCCTCGCCTTCGGGTACCCCGAGCCGCGTCCGCGCCACGTTGAACGCGGCCAGGTAGGCCACCGTCAGGAGCGCCGCCGTCATCCCGTCACCTCCCTTGCCTGCAGCAGCGGGCGGGCGGCCAGCAGGCCCGACAACACGTGCTGCACGTCGTCCATCTGCACGAATCCCCGATAGAACCAGGCTCCCTGCACCAGGCCCGGCCGCGGGTAGGCGGCCGCCTCCAGGGAGGTGGACTGACGCTCCACCATCATCCCGGCGAAGCAGGCCAGGCGATCCTCGATGTTGGGGAGCAGGTCGCCCATCCGGGACTCATCCTGGGCCAGGTGCCAGAGGGCGCCGATCCCCTCCCCGGCGGTACCCACCCCGGCGGGAGTGCCCGGCACCCAGCGCAGCAGCAGGTTGATGCCCGTCCCCCGGCGCTGCGCCTCGAAACGCAGCCGTATCCCGAAGTAGCCGGCCAACTGCCGAGCGTACCCGGCGCGCACCTCGTCCAGATGCCCGGAGCCCACCTCCGCCAGCGCGTAGGCGGCCCAGTGGTCGGGCATCCGGGTCAGGTAGCCCTCATCCCGGTCGCGGTGGAGAGCCAGGTAGTCCAGGGTGACCAGTGCCGCCTCCGTCCAGCCTTCGCCGGGGAACTCCCCTTCGAGCAAGGCGAGGGCCCACGCGGCTTCGCCGGTAGCGAACTTTGCCGGTATCGGGATGGTCCGAGCGGCCACCGGGTCCCAGTAGCCGTGCATGCTGCCGTCGGCCTGCTGCTGCGCCAGCATGAAGCGGCCCAGACCCCGCAGAACGGCGTCATGCGCCCCGTCCCCCACCGCCTGCCGCCGGAACACCAGGGCGGCGGTGAGCAAGGCATTGGCCCCCAGTTCCACGTCGTGTCCCGGCGGCCGCCACGCCAGCCAATCGGCGTGAGCGATCAGTTCGTCCAGCATGGAGTCGAGGCCCCGGTTCGCCGCCGCCAGTACCGCGGCATCCTCGAAGAAGGTGGCGTACTGGTACAGCGACATGGTGACCCCGGCGTGGCGAACGAAGTTGTACTCGGTGCTCACTTCGTCGCGCCCGCGGTGGTAGCCGTACAGGTACCGCCCGTCCTCCGACTGGTTGCGGGCGAGCCAGGCAGCGGCCTCGTGGACGGCGGCCTCGGCCTCAGCGGCGGTGACCTCGGGGCACACCTCGGCCGGCACCACGGCCAGGCGGAGCCCGGCCGCGACCACGGCCAGCAAGGAGAGGTGGAGCAGCAGGCGCCGGCCCATGGCGGGAGGTTAGGCGGTGCGGCTCAGTCGAGGGGCAGGCGCAGCACCTCCTCGCCGTCGTCGACCTCCCCGGTGGCGGTGAACCCCAGCCTCTCGTAGAAGGGCCGCGGGCCGCCTTCGCCGGGGACGCAGGAAGTGAGCAGCTCCCGGACGCCCGGCAGGGAGCGGAGCCGGTCGATCACCAGCCTCAGGGCCCGCCACCCATAGCCTCGCCCCTGGTACTCGCCGGCGATCATCAGGCGCCACAGGTAGTACTCGGCCTTCTCGGGGTCCTCGTAGAGCATCACGAAGCCCACCGGGTCCGAGTCGGCGTAGATGGCCCGGAACCACGCCTTCGGCTCGAAGTAGGCCTCGGCGATGGACACCGCGTTGGGCGCCACGAAACCATCCTGGCCCGGTCCCACCTGCAGGCGGCAGACCGCCCGCACCGTGTCCCGGGTGACCTCCCGCAACGTGACCTCGGCCGATCCTTCACCTCTCACGGCACCGGGAGCCTAATGCTGCGGGGATCCCGGCCCGGGTGACCCGCCCGGGTCCGCGAGAATGGGCGGCGGGGACCGAAGCCGTACCGAGGAGCAGGCAATGGACGAGATGCTGATCACCCCAGAGGTCGCGGCGAGCTTCACCGACGGGCCGGTGCTGGCTACGGAGTGCAAGGTGGTAGTGGCCAACGCCGTGGCCCACATCCTGCGCGCCGTCGGGGAGGACCCGCAGCGGGAGGGACTGCGCGACACCCCCTCCCGGGTGGCCCGCATGTACGACGAGATCCTGGCCGGGTACGCCGTCGACCCGGTGGCGCTGCTGAACAACGCCCTGTTCGATGTGGACTACCCCGAGATGGTGATCGTGGGGGACATCGACTTCTGGAGCATGTGCGAGCACCACCTCCTCCCCATCTTCGGTAAAGCCCACGTCGGCTACATCCCTCGCGACAAGGTGGTGGGCCTCTCCAAGATCCCCCGGGTGGTCGACACCTTCGCCCGGCGCCTGCAGGTCCAGGAGCGCATGACCCGCCAGATCGCCGAGCTGCTACAAGAGCTGGCCAACCCCCTCGGCGTCGGTGTGGTCATCCGGGCTACCCACCTCTGCATGTCGATGCGGGGCACCCAGAAGGCCAACGCCCACATGCGCACCACCTACCTCACCGGAGCCTTCCTTACCCACCCCGAAACCCGCGCCGAGTTCCTCGGCTCGATAGGGGCCACCACCCGGGACTGAACCCCGCCCCGCAGCCCGGCAGCGGCGAGCGCGGCCGTGTAGCCTCGCCCATTCAGAGAACCCCCGAGCGGAAGGCAGCCAGAGATGAGGTTCCGGGTCGCCGTAGAAGCCAGCACCGGGGAGGTCTACCTGCCGGTGGAGGAGCGAGGCCGCCAGCTCCTCGAGGAGCCCCTCCTCAACAAGGGCACGGCCTTCACCCCTGAAGAACGCGAGAGTCTGGGGCTCGAAGGACTGCTCCCCGCCCGCACCAGCACCATGGAGCAGCACCTGCAGCGGGTGCGGACGCAGTGGGAGAACAAGCCCACCCCGCTCGAGAAGCACATCTTCATGGCCGCCCTGCACGACCGCAACGAGACCCTCTTCCACCGCTTCATCCTCGAGAACCTCGAGGAAGCGGTGCCCATCGTTTACACCCCCACGGTGGCCGAAGCCTGCCGCTTCTGGAGCCGCATCTTCCGCCACGCCCGCGGCATCTACCTCACCCCCGCCGACCGCGGTCACATCGCCCGCGTGCTGCGCCGGCGCGGCATCCGCGAGGCGGCCATCGTGGTGGCCACCGACAACGAGCGCATCCTGGGCATCGGCGACCAGGGGTGCGGGGGCATGGGAATCCCCATCGGCAAACTGGCGCTCTACAGCGTGGCCGCCGGCATCCACCCCTCCCTCTGCGTCCCCATCTCCCTCGACGTGGGCACCGGCAACCAGGCCCTCCTCGCCGACCCGCTCTACCTGGGGTGGCCTCACCCCCGCCTGCGCGGCGAGGAGTACGACGCCTTCATCGAGGAGTTCGTCGCTGCCGTCAAAGAGGTCTTTCCCGAAGCGGTGCTGCAGTGGGAGGACTTCGCCAACACCACCTCCTTCCGCAACCTCGAGCGGTTCCGCGAGGTGATCCCTTCCTTCAACGACGACATCGAAGGCACCGCGGCCACCGTCCTCGCCGGGATGCTGGCCACGGGCCGGTTGACCGGGGCGAGCCTGGCCAGCCACGTCTATGTGATCCACGGAGCGGGATCCGCCGGCGACGGGATGTTCGACCTGCTGGTCGCCGCCATGGGCCGGGAAGGAGTACCCGCGGCGGAGGCGAAGCGGCGCATCCTGGTCCTCGACAGCAAGGGACTCATCCACCAGGGCCGTCGCGACCTGGATCCCCGCAAGGCTCGGCTCGCCGCCGACCGCGACCTGCTGAAGGCCTGGCGGGCACGGGGCGACACCATCCCCCTGGAGCAGGTGCTGGAGCACAGCGGGGCCACGGTGCTCTTCGGCGTCTGCGGCCGGGCGGGGGCCTTCACCGAGCCCATGATCCGCACCATGGCGGCGAACACGCCGCACCCCATTGTGATGCCGCTCTCCAATCCCACCGCCAACGCCGAGGCGGTGCCCGAGGACATCCTCCGGTGGTCCGAGGGACGGGCGATCATCGCCACCGGGAGCCCTTTCCCGGATGTCGTCTTCGAGGGCCGGCGGCACCGCATCGGCCAGGCGAACAACATGCTGATCTTCCCCGGAGTGGGTCTCGGCATGCTGGTCTCCCGGGCATCCAAGGCCACCCAGGGGATGTTCCTCGCCGCCGCCGACGCCCTCGCCGGGTGCATCACCGCCGAGATGGTGGCCGAGGGAACCCTCTATCCGCCCATCACCGCGGCCCGCGAAGTCTCCCGCCGCGTCGCCCACGCCGTGGCCACCCAAGCGTCGGCCGAAGGCCTGGCCGCCTCCCCATGCATCGACGTCGAGGGCACCATTGCGCAGATGATGTGGTACCCGGCCTACATCCCCTACCGGCCGGCCTGAGCCCCGGCCGGGGGAGGGTTCGGGGCCATTGCCCCGTAACCTTGGGCCTTGGATCCCTACCCGTTGCCGCCGCCGCGGCGTAGCGTGGCTGCCAGCCGGATCCGAAGAAAGGCGGCTCGCCATGCGGTTCCGTCCGGCCATGGACGCCATCACCGGGGACCTCTACCTGCCCGTGGAGGAGCGGGGAAGCCGGCTGCTCGAGACACCCCTGCTAAACAAGGGCACCGCCTTCACCCCCGAGGAGCGTGAGGCGCTCTCGCTGCGCGGACTGCTCCCCGCCTCCACCAGCACCATGGACGCCCAACTGGCGCGGGTGCGCAGTCAGTGGGATGCCAAGCCCAGCGCCGTCGAGAAGCACATCTACCTGGCCAGCCTCCACGACCGCAACGAGACCCTGTTCCACCGCTTCATCCTCGAGAACCTCCAGGAGGCGGTGCCCATCGTCTACACCCCCACGGTGGCCGAAGCCTGCCGCCACTGGAGCCACCTCTTCCGGCAGGCCCGCGGCATCTACGTGACCCCCGGGGACCGTGGCTCGGTCTCCCGGGCGCTGCGCTGCCGGGGGGTGCGCGAGGCCGCCGTGGTCGTGGTCACCGACAACGAGCGCATCCTGGGAATCGGCGACCAGGGGTGCGGGGGCATGGGGATCCCCATCGGCAAACTGGCGCTCTACAGCGTGGCCGCCGGCATCCACCCCTCCCTCTGCGTCCCCATCTCCCTCGACGTGGGCACGAACAACGAAGAGCTGCTGCGGGATCCCCTCTACCTGGGCTGGCGCGCCCCGCGCTTGCGCGGCGAGGCCTACTGGTCGCTGGTGGAGGAGTTCGTCATGGCGGTCAAGGAGGTCTTCCCCAATGCCCTGCTGCAATGGGAGGACTTCGCCAACGTCACCTCGTTCCGCGCCCTGGAGACCTACCGGGAAGTGGTTCCCTCGTTCAACGACGACATCGAGGGCACCGCCGCCATGGTGGTGGGCGGCCTGCTCGCCGCCCTGCGGCGCCTGGGGGGTCGCCTGGGGGACCAGGTCTACGCCATCCACGGCGGGGGTTCGGCCGGTACGGGCATCTACCGCCAACTCCTGGCCGAGATGGTCGGCGAGGGCTGCTCGCCGGAGGAGGCGGCCGCCAGGTTGTTCGTCATCGATCAGCAGGGCCTCCTGGTCGAGGGCGACAAGGGCCTCGATGACCGCACGCGGGCCATGGCCGCCAAGCGAGAGGTGGTGCGGACCTGGCAGGGGCGCGGGGACCGTGTCGGCCTGGAGCAGGTGGTGGCGCATGCCCATCCCACGGTGCTCATCGGAGTCTGCGCCCGGCCGAACCAATTCACCGAAGCGGCCATCCGAGAGATGGCCTCATACTGCCCGAGCCCCATCGTCATGCCGATGTCCAACCCCACCGCCAACGCCGAGGCGGTGCCAGAGGACATCCTCCGGTGGTCGCAAGGGCGGGCCATCGTCGCCACCGGCAGTCCCTTCGAAGATGTGGTGCTCGACGGTCGCCGGCACCGCATCGGGCAGGCCAACAACGTGTTCATCTTCCCCGGCATGGGCCTTGGCGTCCTGGTCTCGAAGGCCACCAGGGTGACTCCGGGCATGTTCGGTGCGGCCGCCCGGGCCCTGGCCCGCTGCGTCGACGAGGACATGCTCGCCCAGGGAGCGCTGTATCCGCCGATCACCGAGGTTCGCGATGTCTCCCGCCGGGTGGCCCACGCCGTCGCCGAACGGGCGGTGGCCGACGGGGTGGCCCACCCCGTGGTGGACGTAGAGGCGGTCATCTCCCAGGTCATGTGGTACCCGGCCTACCTCCCTTACCGCCCCGCCTGAGGTGTTCGCCGTGGCGTGCCGGGCTGCGCCGGAGTAACCTCGCGGCAGCGGAGTAAGGGGCCCCCGCAAGGGGTGACCTTGCAGCAGCGAGCCCCCGGCGGCGTGACCCGTCACCGGGGGCTTCTGCATCACCGGAGGAGCCGAGCGCAAGGAAGGGTCGTGGGCCGGGGCGAGCCGGGGATCTGGCGGGCCGCCGCCCGGCCCACCGAGCACGGCGGGTGGGGGTTCACCCTGGAGCCCGTGCTGCTGGGCCTGGCGGTGGCCCCGAGCCGGGCGGGAGGGGGGTTGGCGGCGGCCGCCTTCGCCGTCTTCCTGGCCCGCCGTCCTCTCCGCCTCCTGGCGGAAGACGTTCGCCGGCGCCGCCACCTCCCCCGCACCCGAGCGGCGGGAGGGGTGCTGGCAGTCTGCCTCGCCGTCGTCGCCGTTGGGCTGATCGCCGCCGCCCGTCTGGCCGACGGGCCGTTCTGGTGGGCGCTGCTCGCCGCGGCGCCGGCGGCGGCGTTCCAGGCGGGAGCCGATCTCGCCCGCCGCGGCCGCACCTTTCCCGCCGAAGCGGCGGGGGCCATTGCCATGGGGGCTGCCGCCCCCGCCATCGCCCTGGCCGCCGGATGGGGGCCGGGCCCGGCGTTCGGCCTCTGGGCGGTGGTGGCGGGGCGAGCCCTCCCTTCCATCCTGCTGGTGCGCGCCCAGATCCGCCGGGGCCGGGGAGGGTCGGCGGCACCCCTCCCCTGCCACGCCGCCCACCTGGTGGCCGCCGCCGCCCTGAGCGGGTTGGCGGCGGGCGGGCAGGTGCCCTGGACCGCCGGCGCGGCCGTCGCCGCCCTGTGGGCCGGGGCGTCGGCGGCTTTGGGCCGGCCCCCGGTGCCGGCCCGCACATTGGGCTGGACCCAGGTGATGGCCGGCCTGCTCTTCGTCGCGGCCACCATCGCCGGTCACCACCTCGGCTGGTGAGGGCCCGGCCTGCCGTGCCCGGCCGATGCGTCGGGCCGAAGCGGCACTTCTCCTGCCGGTGCCGGGCCCGGTTCGCCGGCACTCAGCGAGCGGGGAGCACCTCGCACTCCTCGGAGAGCCCCGTTGCCCCCTCGTCGGTCTCCACCTCGACCAGAGCCGACTGCACCCGGCGGCGGATCCGCTCTGAGTCCACGATGGGCAGGTTGCGGAAATCCAGTTCCGGGGCGTAGTAGGGATGCCCGAAAACCACGGTGGCGATGTCGTCGTAGTCGAGCAGCGCGGCGTAGCCGATGAGATCGGGGAGGAAGGACAGCGGCAGGTTGGTGGTGGTGCTCTCCCGCACCGCCCGGGCGATCTGGGGGAAGTGCCACGCCAGGGTGGCCGGAGTCGCCTGGGCCGCCAGGGCGCGCAACGTGCAGCGCTGGCGGCGCATGCGGGCGGCGTCGTTGGTGTTGGTCCGGTTGCGCACGAAGGCCAGCGCCTGATGCCCGTCGAGGTGGTAGTTGCCCGGTTCGGCGATGGTGACCACCACCGGGTCTTCACCGGGGCGAGCCGGGGAGAACCCGACATCCATGGTCTCGGTGATGTACAGGTCGAGGCCGCCGAGGGCGTCCACCAGATCGACGAAGCCGGCCATGTCGACCAGCACGTAGTAGTCGATGGGCAGGCCCAGCATCAGGCTCAGGGCCTGGCGCAGCGCCTCCATGCCGGGATCGGGAGCCCGAGGGAAGGTCCGCACCCAGGTGCTGGTGAAGGTCCAGAGGCCGTTGATGCGGTCCGGGAAGCACCGGCAGGACTCGAAACCCTCGCGCGCCGGCGGCTCCTCTCCGGCCTTTTCGGCCTCCCTCACCGCCAGGCTGTACTGCATGTCGATGAAGGACTGGTCCCACCCCCGCGGGAGCGGCGGGTTGATCATGTCGCGAGAGATGCTGAAGAGCACCGCCCGCCCCGTCTGCAGGTTCATGGTGGCCACGATCATCACGTCGGTGCGCAGGCTCCACCGTCCCGGCCCGGCGTCGCCCCCGGCGAGGAGCACGGTGAGGCGATCCTTCTCGAGGCGCTCGTGCAGGGGGGGGAACGGCGCCTCGAACAGAGTGGCCTCACGCGGGGTGATCACCGGCCGCACCGGGTGCAGGTCGTCCTCGGGGATCCAGGTCTCCTTCCCCCACTCGAAGGCGTTGGGGGGGAGGGTGGAAGGGGTGATCACCGGGAGGAGGGTGGTGGTGGGGCCCAGGTCCTCCTCCCGCACCCCCTGCTCGCGCAGTTCGCGCTCCCGCTCCTCCAGGGATGGCACCTTGCCGGGCGCCGCCAGCGCCTGGACGGTGCTGATACCTTCTACGCCGTAGTAGGCCACCACGGCGTGCGGCACCGCCACCGCGACCAGGAGCAGGACCACGACGATGCGAGCCGGCCAGCCCCGGCCCGGTTGCCTGCCGGGGCGCCGGCGGCGCTCCAGCAGGTAGGCGTCCACCACGGCGAACCCCCGCACCGCCAGCACCAGCAGGTTCACCGCCAGCAGCACCCACAACCAGCGGGGCTGGACGAAGATGCGCAGCAGGTAGATCTTCCCGCGAGCGGCGAACCAGAGGGTGGCGCCCAGGCCGGCTCCGGCCCAGGCCAGCAGCAGCACCGCCCGCCTTCGCCGCCCGGCATGCCACTGCCCCGCTCCCGGCAGCAGGGCCGACATGAAGGCGGCCAGGGTGGGCCGCCCTCGGCGGCCCGGCGCGTCGGCACCACTGCCCAGGTCGATCAACTCGCCGGCTCCCGCCTCACGTGATCACGATAGGGTGGTTCGCCGACTGCGCCGGCCGGAGGGGCGGCACAGGGCGCCGGAAGACCCCCGGCCCGGACCGCCCCGGTCTCCCGAGTGCGCGAGACTCAGGGCTATGAGCGGCGGATCGGCGGTGGCCCGTCTGGCCCGGCAAGGGGTCTTCCTGGGCACCTGCTCCTGGACCGACCCCACCCTGATCGAAGCCGGCACCTTCTATCCCCACCGGCAGATGACCGCCGCCGAGCGCCTCGCCCACTATGCCGCCCAGTTCCCTCTCGTCGAGGTCGACGCCACCTACTACGCCCCGCCGGCCGCGCGCACTGCCGGGCTCTGGGTGGAGCGCACCCCGGCCGACTTCACCTTCGACGTCAAGGCTTTCCGCCTGCTCACCCAGCACCCCACTCCGCTCCGTTCGCTATGGAAGGACATCGCCGCCGCCCTGCCGGAGGAGTTGAAGGCCAGGAAGAACCTCTACGCCCGGGACCTCCCGCGGGAGTTGCTGGCGGAGGGGTTCGATCGCTTCGTGTCGGCCCTCCTGCCGCTGCACTCGGCGGGGAAGCTGGGGGTGGTTCTCTTCCAGTTGCCCCCCTACGTGGCCCCCTCTAGAGGCGCCTACGGCTACCTGGCCTGGGCGGCGGAGCGCCTCTCCGAGTACCGGGTGGCGGTGGAGTTCCGCCAGGAGCGCTGGATGGACGAAGCGCACCGGGGCTCCACCCTCGCCTTGCTGGAGGAGCACGGCCTCACCTATGTGTGTGTGGACGCTCCGCAGGGGTTTCGCAGTTCGGTGCCGCCCGTGGCCGCCGCCACCGCATCGCTCGCCGAGGTCCGCTTCCACGGCAGGAACACGGAAACCTGGGAGGCGCCGGGCATCGGCGCGGCCGAGAGGTTCCGTTACGACTACACGTCGCCCGAACTCGGGGAGTGGGTACCCCGGGTGAGGGCTCTGGCGGAGCAGGCGGGCCGGGTCCACGTGCTGATGAACAACTGCTACGCCGACTACGGGGTGAGGAGCGCCCGCCTGCTGGCCGACCTGCTCGACCAGGCCTGGTGAGAGAAGCAGGAAGCAACCCCATCTGGTAACGACTGGTTCACCGCGCCGGGTCTCTTGTGCTACTACGTAGCACATGACTGAGATCGGAGTCCGAGCCCTCAAGCAGAACGCTTCCGCGGTGGTGGCTCGTGCCGCCGCCGGAGAGTCGCTCACCATCACCGATCGGGGCCGAGCCGTCGCCCAAATGGTCCCCCTCCAGACAAGCCGTCTCGACACCCTCATCGCCGGAGACCAGGCACGGCCGGCGCTGCGGTCTTTGCACGGGCTGCCCCCCGACGCGGCGCCGGCGCGGCCGGCCCCCTCTCTCCGCCGTGCTGGCCGAGATGCGCCAGGAGGAGCGATCCTGACGTGTTCTACCTCGACACGTCGGCAGCGGTCAGGCTGGTGGTAGCCGAGGCCGGTTCCAGGGCACTGCGCACGTGGCTCTCCTCTCGCCAGGATCGCATCGCCTCGAGCGACCTGCTCCGCACCGAATTGCTGCGGGTGACCCGCCGGGCGGCGCCTGAGGCCATGGTCCAGGCGCGAGCCGTGCTCGATGCGGTGATCCTCCTGAAGATGACGACCGCGATGTTCGAGCGGGCGGCGACCCTGGATCCCGAGGCGCAGCGGAGCCTCGACTCGCTGCACCTCGCCGCCGCCATGGAGTTCGGAGATGACCTCGAAGGGATCATCACCTACGACACCCGCTTGGCCGCCGGCGCCGCGGCCGTCGGAGTCACCGCCGTAGCGCCGCGCTGACCCAGGCAGACGGCATCAGCCTTCCGCGAAGCCCGACGCGACGATCCGACGGCGCCCGCGCCTTCCCGGCATCCCCCGGGCTCGGCGGCCTCCCGAAGGGGCCTTGCGGACTCGGGCTCATTGCCGAGACGGCCGAGTCGTCGATGAGGGCTCGATCCGAGCGCTGGTCGGAACGTGATCGAGCGAGCGATCCGACGAGACGATCTCCCGGATTCCGGCAGCCTCCGCCGAGGCGCCGAAATGGGCCCCGGCGAAGTTGCCGCCGCGCGCCTCGCACATCTCGATCGACCGGAGCGGCAGGGCGGAATCGAGTGGACGCATCGCCGTGTCAATGGCCAAGTTGTGGTCCCCGCTGGTGGCCAACTGGAAGTCCCCACCCCTCGGGGTTGATCAGGGCTTCGGTTTGGGGCCACCACCCCCTTTCGCTCTCGCCTGGCGCATCCTGAACGATTCGCCGTCGGTGACTACGACGACGCTGTGGTGGAGGAGGCGGTCGAGG
>VGBK01000006.1 GCA_016870535.1 Actinomycetota bacterium
CCGGCGAAGCCGAGCAGCCGCTCCGCTCCGGCCCGAGGGTCGCCCACCAGGTCCTCGTATCTCGCTGCCATGACGCGATTCGGGTACCGGGCCGCCAAGTCGAGGAACATAAGAGCGGCCTGCTTCCAGCGCTCGAAGCCGTACCACCGATCTACCCGGTCTCGGTTCTTCGACCTGGCCTCCCGCCACTCGGCGCCGAAGTCCCACGCTTCGTCCCATTCGCGCGGGGCGCCGCGGAACGAGGCCAGCACCGCTCGCGGGTCGCGCACCAGCAGCACCGCCGAGAGGCCGGGGCAACTCGCCAGGAGGTGCGGCACCAGATGGAGGTAGTGGACCTCCTTCACCACCAGCAGCCCCGGCGCGGCATCCCGCTCCGGGAAGTCGGGGGTGTTGCCCAGCCGGGCCTCGCCGGTCTGGCGCACGAAGGGGTCGTCGGTGGCCAGGACCGCCTCGAAGAAGGCGGCGATCTCCTCGGGGGTGCTGGTGAGGTCGAGGGTCGGCCGGAACGACCAGGAGAACAACGGCTGGAAACGGAAAGCCACCGCCGGGTGGCTGCGGAACACCTGGCCCACCCAGGTGGTCCCCGAGCGGGGAACCCCGGCGACCAGGAGAACCGGCGGGTGGCTCATCGCCGCGACCGCAGGTAGGCGCGCGCCGCCTCGAGGCCGTCGCCGAGCAGCACGTCGAGGATGGAACGGTCGTTCACCGTGCCGTCGGCCCCGGTGAAGGAGAGATCCCCGACGAACTCCAGGGCCATGCCCCGGGAAGCGAAGCGCGCCGCGGAATACAGGTCGCGGCCTCCGGGCAGGTTCACGTAGGTGGCAGCGCCGGCCGCCTCACAAAGGGCCAGCAGCCGGTCTTCGCCCCGCAGCCGGGGATCTACCTCGAGGTCGCCGGCGTCGACCAGGTCCACCTCGATACCCAGCAGGCGGCAGCAGTCATCGAGGCCCCGCCGCAGGTACGGGGCGAGCCGCTCGTGGCGCTCCGCGACGTTGGCGGTGAAGGCCAGATAGGCGGGATGCTGCTGCGCCGCCGACCCGAAGACGTTGCCCAGCGTGCGGCACTGCCGGTCGCCCCAATGGATCCGGTGGTTCACCCGGATGGCATCGATGGGGGTGTCCAGAGCGGCCTGCTCCACGGGAACGGTCAGGTACTGCCACCCTCCGCCGCCGTGCGGCGAGCGAATCCGGTTGCGGTTCACCCAGCCTCCCTTGCGGTACTGGGCGCTCCCGTAGACGACGAAGCGGTCCACCGCGGCGAGCAGCTCGAAGTACCCCAGGTAGGGGTAGAAGTAGGGCTGCATGACGGCCACGCGCATCGGCCGCCGATTGTACGGGGCGGGCGGAGCGCCGCTCAGGAGCCGGCCAGGAAGTCGAGGAAAGCCCCCAGCTCTTCCCGGCCGAGCCGGGAGACCGCCGGGTGGCAGGGCACGTTCACGATGTGATCGAAGATGTGCTGCGCCTGGGCGCAGCCCTCCCGCAGCGGCTTGTAGTACTTGCGCACCACCAGCCAGGGGTTGGCCAGGTCGGCAAGGGAGCGCGCCTGGGGCAGAATGATCGGCACGCTGGCCGGGGTGGCCAGGTGGCGGGGGAAGTAGTGGCGGGGCCCGAGGATCTGCAGCCCGCGGTCGTAGGCCGCCGAGGCGAGGCGGCGGTACTGGGCGCGCCACAGCCCGAACCAGTCGTCGTAGGTGGCGAGGCGGCCGAGGATCATCCCGGCGGCGGCATCCGAGAGCTTGGCGTTGCTGGCCCAGCGCACCCCGGCGGCGGCCGCTTCGCCCAGGCCGTAGTTGGTCATGGCTCTCACCAGGTCGGCGCGCCGTTCGTCGACGATGGCCACGCCGCCCTCCCCGAAGCCCCAGGGCTTGGTGTGGTGGAAGCTGATGACCTCGTCGGCGCGGCCCGCCCACGGCCGCTCCATGTCGTAGGCGGTGGCGTTGTCGAAGAGCAGGCGCTTGCCGCGCCCTGCGGCGAACTCCACGAACCACTCCAGGTTCTCTCCCAGACCGAAGGGATTGGTGACCACGATGGCGTCGTACGACTCGTCCGGGATCTCCCGCAGCAGGCGCGGGTCCAGCACGCCCTTCGGCGTGCAGTCGACGATGACGGCCTCGGCGAAGGGCCCGAGGGTGGTGCAGGGGAACCCGAAGGCCGACACCACCCAGCGGGTGCCCCGGCCCAACTCGGCGTCGTAGGCCGCGGCCACGGCTTCCAGGGCGAGGGTGGCGCTGGCGGCGGAGATCACCCGCGAGGAGGCCGGGAGCGAGAGCGCCTGGTGCACGTGCCCTTCGAGCACCCGGTTGACCGGCCCGTAGTTGGCCCAGTGGTGCTGCCGGGTGCTGAGCGCCCACAGGCGCTCCTGCAGCCCCGGGTCGATCTCCTTGGTGGGCACGAAGGGGATGGGCCGCGCCGCCGCTTCCGCCTCGGCCTCTTCGGCGGCCAGCAGTCGGTCGATCTGCTCGCGGCGGCGCCGGTGGGGCCGCCACACCGGATGGTCGCCCCAGGCGTCGACCAGTTGCCCGCGCAGCATCTCGCCCTCGTGGATGGACAGGAGCACCTCGGGAGCGACCACGTCCAGGGCCCGCCCGAGATCCAGCACCGTGCCGGTCTCGAGGGCGCGGTACAGGCGGCAGGCCAGCCAGGTGGCCGCCGACCCGGCCTGGATGAGCACCACCGGCCGCGCGGCGCCCTGCAGGCGCCCGAGCAGGTCGGCCTCCACCTGGGTGCGGATCCCATGCACCCCCTCGATGGGGATCTCCAGGAAGGTGAACCGCGCTGCCTGGATGAACTCGTTGGCGGCGGCCAGGTGGGCCGGGCCCACCACGAACACCGGGCGGTCCCGCAGCGCCCGGAACAGTCCGGTGATCCTCCCGTCGAAGGCGGCGTCCCGGAAGGCCAGGCAATCGTCCCGTTGCCTCCAGTCGGGCACCTGCGCCCCGAGGATCCGCAGCACGTCGTCGGGGCGCACCGGGATCCCGGCCAGGGCCTCGGAGTCGCGATACGGCTCGACTCCCACTCCCAGCACGAAGGATTCGTCGTGGGGAGGCGGGATCGCCGCCAGCAGCGCCGCCAGTTCCTCGCGGAACCCGTCGGCCACCAGGAAGGACCACATCTTCGCCCGGTAGGACTCCGGCTGTTCCAGTTCCTGGAGCTTCTCCCAGTAGCCGTGGTTGAGTTTGGTGTAGGTGAACCGGGGCAGGTCGCGCACCCGCCGGAGGTAATCCTCGAAGCGCTGCCGCGACTCCGCGGTCGCCGGGGAGGCGATCCGGGGCTCGAGGGCGGTCACGGTGGGCCGGTGCCGGAGTTGCCGAGCATGAGCGCATCCTACGAGGACGGCGAGGCGGGCCGGGAACGATAGCCTTGGGGCATGGGCGAGACCCCGAAGGTCTTCTGCATCGGCCGCAACAAGACGGGCACCACTTCCCTGGCGGCGGCCCTGCGCGACCTCGGGCTGCGGGTCGGCTCCCAGCAGCGGGGAGAGCAACTCCTCGAGGCCTGGGCGGAACGGCGTTTCCGGCCCATTGCCCGTCTGGCCGCCACCGCCGACGCCTTCCAGGACGTGCCGTTCAGCCTGGACTACACCTTCCAGGCCATGGACTTCTCGTTTCCGGGGTCCCGCTTCGTCCTCACCCTGCGCCGCAGCCCGGAGGAGTGGTTCGCCTCGCTGACCCGCTTCCACACCCGGATCGTGGGCAAGGGGCGCCTGCCCACCCCCGACGACCTGAAGGAGTTCCCGTACCGGGCGCCGGGGTGGATCTGGCGGGCGCAGCAACTCGTCTACGGGATCGACGAGGAGACCCTGTACGACCGCGAGATCTACCTCGAGCACTACCGCAGCCACGAGACGCGGGTGCGGGACTACTTCCGGCACCGGCCCGGCGACCTGCTGGTGCTCGACGTGTCGGCGACCGACGCCCTGCCGCGGCTCTCCACCTTCCTGGGACTGGGCCCGGTGGAAGGCCCCATGCCGCACCTCAACCGCTCGACGTGACCGGCAGCTCAGGGCCGCCTACACGATCGCCCGAATCATGCCCCCGTCGACGTTCAGCGTCGCCCCGGTGATGTAGGCCGCGGCATCTGAGAGCAGGAACGCCGCCGCCCGGGCGAACTCCTCGACCGACCCGTAGCGCCCCAGAGGGATCTGGGCCTCGAACCCCGCCCGGGCTTCCCCAACGCCGATGCCCAGGCGCTGGGCGGTGTCGGAGTCGAGAGCGGCCACCCGCTCGGTCGCCACCCGTCCCGGGATGAGGTGGTTGACCCGGATGCCGGCCGGGGCCCACTCGTCGGCCAGGCCCTTGGCCAGGGCCGCCACCCCGGATCGCATGATCCCCGAGAGGACCAGGGTGCCCACGGGCTGGCGCACCACCGCGCCCGTCATGAACAGCAGGGCCCCGCCGGAGCGGAGGTGCGCCCGGGCGGCGGCGGCGATCTCCAGGGCGGAGCGCAAGGTGAGCCGGTAGGCGGCGTCCCAATCGGCGGGCCGGGTGTCGGCGAAGCGCCCCGGCGGAGGCCCCCCGGCATTGGCCACCACCAGGTCGAGGCCCTCCCAGCCGGCGGCCAGGCCGTCCAGCCAGGCGGTGGTGGCTCCTTCCTCGGCAACGTCCACCACCGCCGGGACCACCTCGGCCCCCTTCTCTTCGCGGAGCTGCGCCGCGGCGCGCTCGATGCGGAAGCGGTCGCGCCCGCAGATTCCCACCCGGCAGCCGGCGCCGGCCAGTTCCCGCGCGATGCCGAAGCCGAGACCGCCCGAGGCGGCGGCGACGGCGGCGCGCTTACCCCCGAGACCCAGGTCCATGGGCCGGATGCTACCCGGCCGCCGCCTCGGACTTCTTGCGGCCCCGGCCGGCCAGGGACCCGGCGAGGACGGCCAGGGCCAGGAACACCGCCCCCACGATCACCAGGGCCACCGGGACCCCCAGACTGTCCCCGAAGAAGTACACCACAGCCCAGGTGATGTAGCCGAAGGCGCCGATCATGCCCAGTGCCAGCAGTGCCGTCTGGCGGGTGGGCACGCTCAACGCCACCAGGCCTGCCGTGGTCAGCAACGCCGGGGCGAGCAGCCATGCGTAGTCGTCGACCCCGATGGCGGGGCCGACCACCGCCCCCAGGCAGCCGAAGGCCACCGCCACCCAGCCCGGTTCGAGCACGTGGCGGGCGCCGAGTGCCGCCCAGCCGATCCCCAGGGCCCAGACCGCGACGGCGAAGCACCAGGTCGGAGGGGTGTCGTCGAGCACGCAGAGCAGGCCCGAGACGACCAGGACGTGCAACGAGGCGAACAGGGCCACCTGCTGCAGCCCGTAGCGGCGCACCGCCCACAGAACCCCGGACACGACCGCGCACCCCGACCCCACGAGCAGGGCGACGAGCTCGCCGTCCCAATCCAGGATCTCGCCGCCCAGCACCGCCAGCGCCCAGGCGGTGCCCCCCACCGCGAGGGCCCAGAGCACGCTCATCAAGCGGCGGAACGCCGGCTCCTCCTGGCGGCGGAGCAGGAGGCCGCCCAGGATCAGCAGGGCGGTGCCCGCCGCCGGGATCACGAGGCGGGCCCAAGCGGCCAGGTCGTCCCAGCGCTGGCCCAGCATCACCCCGACGGCAGCCAGGACCAGCACCACCCCCGTGTAGCCCAGGGCTTCGGCAAGCACGGACACCCGCTTTTCGCCGGAGGCCGCGGCCCCGGCGGCCGGCGCCGCCCGCTCGAAGCCGGCGATGGCATCGGCCTGCTCGACCGAGATGAGGCCGGCGCCCACCCAGCGGGCCAGGTCGGACCCGAGCGTGCCGGGCCCCGCCCCCCTCGCCGTCGCCGGCTTCCCCGGTGCCTCCACCGGAGGCTCTTCGGCGACGCGGCGCCAGTCGGCCGCGCCGCCGGCCCGTCCCCGCCGCCGCTGCCAGGTGAAGACCCCGGCGACGATGGAGGCAACGACGATGGAAGCAACGACGATGAGGGGAATGAGGCTCCGGATGATCATGACGCACCTCCTGCCGCCAACCTACGCGGGCGCGCGGCGGGCGCCTATCCGGGAGGGGCCGGAGCCGATGCCGGAGGCACGGGCTTGCCGAGATCGGACCGCTCCACCCGGTCGACCGTTACCCAGCGTTTCGGCACCTGATGTGCTGCCAGGCGTGCTCGGGCGAAAGCCTCCAACTCCGCCGGATCGAGGGCGCCGGGAGCCGCCGGCGCGACCTCGGCCACCACCCGCCGGCCCCATTCCGCATCGGGCTCCCCGTAGACCCGGGCGTCGGCCACCCCGCAGTGCCGGCGCAGCACCGCCTCGACCTCCTCTGGATGGACGTTCTCCCCCCCGGTGACGATCACGGCGTCGGCCCGTCCCGCCACGAAGAGGTACCCCGCGTCGTCGAGCCACCCCGAGTCCCCGGTGCGGAACCAGGCGTCGGCCGGCCGCTCGGGCTCGCCCAGGTACCCGGGGGAGACGGCGCGGCCCCGCACCTCCAGGCGGCCCTCCACCTCCGGGGGAAGGGGCCGGCCGTCGGCGCCCACCGCCCGCACCGCGAAGCCGTCGAGGGGGCGCCCGACGCTGCCCGGCCGTCGGCCCGCCTCGCCCGGGGCCTCGGTGGCCACCTGGGAGGCGGTCTCGGTCATGCCGTAGGTGGCCAGTGCCGGCAGCCCCGCCCGACGCGCCGCGCGCAGCAGGGCCGTGTCGGCGGAGCCCCCGCCCACCAGTACCGCCCGCAGCCTCCGGAAAGGCCCGGGCCGCTCGTCCAGGATGCGCCGCAGCATGGTGGGCACCAGCGAGGCGAAGTCGGCGGCGCCCGAGGACAGCAGGGCGGCGGCTCGCCCGGCGTCGAAAGTCTCCTCCAGAACCACCATCCCCCCCTCACGGGAAGACCGCCAAAGGACGGAGAGGCCCCCCACGTGATACAGGGGAAGCACCCCCAGCCAGCGGTCGCCGGGGCCGTTGCCCAGCCGGGCCTGCGACCCGGCCGCCGCCGCCTCCAGGTTGGCCCCGGTGAGCACCACCGGCCGGCCCCCTCCCGAGGTGCCTGAGGTGAAGACCACGAAGCGAGCCTGCGGGTCGGGGGGTCCGCCCCGCCCCGGGGGCGGCTCCCGATGGCGCCGCCTTGAGCGGGGCAGATCGAGGCCCGGGCCCCGGCCCCACACGGCCCTCACCCCGGCCGCCTCCGCCAGCCGCCTGGCCTGCCCCGGCAGCCACCGCGGGCTGAGCACCACGGGAACCGCCCCGGCCCGCGGGATACCCCACAAGGCGGCCACCGTGCCCGGCGTGCCCTCCCCCCACAGGCCCACCCGGTCTCCGGGGACGACCCCGGAGGCGGCCAGGTCGGCGGCGACCGCGTCGGCGGCGGCGTCGAGGGTGGCGTAGGTCGCCGCCTCTTCACCGCAAGCCAGCGCCGGGCCCTGCGGGAAGCGCCCGGCCGAGGAGCGGAGCCAGTCCATGAGGCCTCACTACAGTACCGGCGCGCCGCCCCCACTCGTCAGGAGACCGTCCCATGCCCGCCATGTGGGAGCCCTCGGGAGACTACGAGGACATCCTCTACGCCACCGCCGAGGGCATCGCCAAGATCACCATCAACCGCCCCGAGGTGCGCAACGCCTTCCGGCCCACCACCCTGTTCGAGCTGGCCCACGCCTTCGAGCGGGCCCGCAACGACGCCGCAGTCGGGGTGATCATCCTGACCGGCGCCGGCGACCGGGCCTTCTGTTCCGGCGGTGACCAGCGAATCCGGGGCGACGCCGGATACGTGGACCCGACCGGTACTCCGCGGCTGAACGTCCTCGACCTGCAGATACAGATGCGCCGGCTCCCCAAGCCGATCATCGCCATGGTGGCCGGGTACGCCATCGGCGGCGGCCACGTGCTGCACCTCGTCTGCGATCTGACCATCGCCGCCGACAACGCGGTGTTCGGCCAGACCGGGCCCAAGGTGGGCTCCTTCGACGGCGGCTACGGGGCCGGCCTACTGGCCCGCATGGTGGGCGACAAGCGCGCCCGGGAGATCTGGTACCTGTGCCGCCAGTACTCGGCGCAGGAGGCCTACGAGATGGGCATGGTCAACAAAGTGGTGCCCCTCGCCGACCTGGAGGCCGAGACGGTGGCCTGGGCCCGCGAGATCCTGGCCAAGTCCCCCCTGGCCATCCGCCTGATGAAAGCGGCCATCAACGCCGCCGCCGACGGACTGGCCGGGCAGCAGCAACTGGCGGGCGACGCCACCTTGCTCTTCTACATGAGCGAGGAGGCGCAGGAGGGCCGGGACTCGTTCGTGCAGCGGCGCGAACCCGACTTCGGCCGGTTCCCTCGCCTCCCGTGAGCATCCTGCGCACCTGGGTAGGCGCCGCCCGGCCGGCGACCTTGTGGGCCGCCGCGGCGCCGGTGGCGGTGGGCACCGGTGTGGCCTGGGGGGACGGCTCCTTCCGGACGGACGCCTTCCTGGTGGCGCTGACCGCCGCCCTCCTCATCAACGTCGGGGCCAACTTCGCCAACGACGCCTCCGACGCCCGCCGCGGGGCCGACGGACCGGCGCGCCTCGGCCCCACCCGGGCGGTGGCTTCCGGGCTCATCAGCCCCCGAGCCATGTGGGCCGGGGTCGCCGTGGTCTTCACCCTGGCCTCGGCCGGGGGGATCTTCCTGGCGACGATCGCCGGGTGGCCGGTGCTCGCCGTGGGCGCCGCCGCGCTGGCGGCCGCCCTGGCCTACACCGGCGGCCCCTGGCCCTACGGCTACCGGGGCCTGGGGGAAGCGGCCGTCTTCGCCTTCTTCGGCCTGGCGGCCACGGTGGGCGCCCGTTTCGTGCACGACGCCACCGCCCCCGGCGCCGCCTGGCTCCTGGCGGTGCCGATGGGCCTCACCGCTACCGCCGTGCTGGTAGCCAACAACGTGCGCGATGTGGACACCGATCGCGCCGCCGGAAAGCGCACGCTCGCCGTGCTCCTGGGCCGAGGCGGCGGGCGCCGCCTGTACGCCGCCCTCATAGCCGGAGCCTTCGCCGTCCTCGCCCTGGAGGCCGGTCTCGGCGCCGTGCCCCGCCTCTGCCTGCTGGGCCTGCTCGCCGCCCCGGCGGGGCTGCCGCTGACGCGGGCCGTGTTCCGGGAGACCGGGGGAGCGGCGCTCATTCGCGCCCTCAAGGCCACCGCCCGCCTCCATGCCCTCTTCGGGGCCCTCATCGCCGTCGGCGCCGCTCTCTGATCGCCTCAAGCCGGCGAAATGGGCTGCCGATGCCGGCGCCACGCCCCATTCATCCATGGAGGGGTCGATTCCGGGAGGCCGCCGATCGACGGCCTGTTGATGGGGAGCCGAGCCGGCCCGATCGGGCCGGCTCGCTCGCGCCGCACCGGGTAACGTTCCCCTCCGTGGCCGACCGCAACTACGGGTTCACCGTCCCCCTCGTACGGGCCCTCGCCGCCCTGGGGGTGGCCCACGCCGGCGTCACTCCCGGCTCGCGCAGCACCCCCCTGGCCCTGGCGCTCGCCGCGGAGCCGGGGATCACCGACTGGCCCCACCACGACGAGCGCTCGTCGGCCTTCTTCGCGCTCGGGATCGCCCGAGCCACGCGGTTTCCGGCACTGGCGGTGTGCACCTCCGGCACGGCCGCCGCCGAGTTCCTCCCCGCCGCCGTCGAGGCCCGGCACGGCCGGGTACCTCTCATCCTGATCACCGCCGATCGTCCCGACGACCTGCGGGGAGTGGGCGCACCCCAGACCATCGAGCAGGCCGGCCTCTTCGGCGCGGCGGCCAAGTGGTCCCACGACCTCGAGCCGCCCCCGCCGGGAGAGGCCGCTCCCGGCCTGGCCGCCGCCCTCGCCGCCCGCCTGGTGGCGACGTCTCTCGAGTCCCCGGCGGGGCCGGTGCACCTCAACCTGCGCCTGCGGGAGCCCCTGGTGCCCGACGGGCCCCTCCCGGTGGGCGCCGCCGAGCCGCCCGCAGTCCTGCCGCAGCGCTCGTCCCCCGACGCCGCGGCGATCTCCCGATTGGCGGCCGTCGTCTCGGGCCGTCGCGTCCTGCTGATCTGCGGGCCGCAGGACGACCCCGGACTCCCCGCCGCCGCCGCCGCCTGCGCCGCCGCCTGCGCCTGGCCTATCGCAGCCGATCCCCTCTCCGGGGCCCGAGCCGGGAGCCACGACCTCGGGCACGTGATCGCCGCCGCCGATCCCCTGGCCGCGGCGGGATGGCTGCCGCGGGCTGCGCCGGAGGTGGTGCTGCGGGTGGGGGGCCTCCCCACCTCGAAGCCGCTGTGGCGATGGGCCGCCGACCACCCCGAGGTAACCCAGGTGCTGGTGGACCCGGCCGACTGGCGCGACCCCGGGGCCACCCTGGCCCTCATGGTGCGGGCCGACCCGGCGGCCACCCTGGAAGCCCTGGCCGCCGCCTCCCCCGAACCGGCACCGGGCACCTGGCTCGACGACTGGCGGCAGGCCGACCGGGCCGCCTCCGCCGCCATCGCCGCCACCCTCGACGAGGTTCCCTTCCCCAACGAACCCGACGTGGTGCGGGTGCTCGGGGAGGCTCTGCCCGCCGGGGCGCTGCTCGCGGTGGCCTCCTCGATGCCCGTCCGCGACGTCGACGCCTTCTTCCCCGCCCGCGCCGCGCCGGTGCGCTTCATCGCCAACCGCGGCGCGTCGGGCATCGACGGCTTCCTCTCCACCGGGCTCGGGGCGGCCGCCGTCGCCGGCGCACCGGCCTGCCTGCTGTCGGGCGACCTCTCGGCCCTGCACGACCTCACCGCCCTGCACACCGCCGCCCGCCTCGGCATCGCCGCCAACATCGTGGTGGTGCACAACGACGGCGGGGGCATCTTCCACTTCCTGCCCCAGGCCGCTTTGGCGGCGCACTTCGAGCGCCATTGGGGCACCCCGCACGGGCTGGACTTCGTGGCGGCGGCGGGCGCCCTGGGAGTGGAGGCGGACCGGGTGGAGCGCCGGGCCGACCTGGCGGCAGCGGTGGCCTCCGCCCCGGCCGCCCCCCGCCTCCTCGAGGTGCGCACGGACCGCGCCGCCAATGCCGCCCTGCACCGGCAGGTGCACCGGGCCGTCGCCGACGCGCTGGCCGCGCTCTGAGGCTCAGACGGTATCGAAGAGGCCGAGCGTCGCCCCGAGCTTGAGGTCGGTCTCTGCTGCCTCGGCGGCGGGGTCGGACCCGGCCACGATGCCGGCCCCGGCGTAGAGCACCCCCTCGCCGCCGCGCAACAGCGCGCCCCGCAGCGTCACCGCTACTTCCCCGTCGCCGTCGGCGTCGGCCCAGCCGATCCCGCCGGCGTACCAGCCCCGGTCGATTCCCTCCACGGCGGCGATGGCCTCCAGCGCCGCCGCGCGCGGCACCCCGCCCACCGCCGGGGTGGGGTGGAGGGCCTCCACCAGAGCCAGCAGGCGGGCCTCGGTCGACCCGGTGATCGGAGTCGCCAGGTGCTGCACCCCGGGCAGGCGGTCGATCACCGGACCGGGGGGCACCTCCAAGGCGGTGGTGAGAGGGCGCAGTGCCGTCACCACCTGCTCGACCACGAAGGCGTGCTCGGCGACCTCCTTGGGGCTCGCCAGCAGGGCCTCCCCCAGGCGGCGGTCGGCCTCCGGTTCGGTCCCCCGACGCGCCGAGCCGGCCAGGGGGCGGCAGGTCAACCGCGCCCCGCAGCGCGCCACCAGCAGTTCCGGGCTGGCCCCCACCAGGGCGGCAGCGCCCGCTTGCCACCCGTAGGCGTACGCCGACGGGAAGCGCTCACCCAGCAGCGCCACGAGGTCGAAGGCGTCGGGCGGCGGCTCGAAGCCCACCCGCAGCGTGCGGGCCAGCACCACCTTCGATAGGCCCCCCACCCCGAGGCCGGCCACTACGGCACCCACCCGCTCCCGCCACTCCCCGGCCGGGGGCACCTCACGCCCGGCCGCCACCGCCGGCGCCGCCGGCGGCCCGGGAGGCGCCAGAGTGGCCGCGGCGGCCAGGACCGCGCCCGGGGCGGCTCCCGGCGGCACCGCCACGATCAGGCGAGACCGGCCGTGGGCGCGGACCGCCCCGATCTGAGGGAGGAGAGCCGCCGCCGCGGGGAAGCCCTCCCAGTCGGCCGATGTCGGGGCGCCGGGATCGAAGGAGAAGCCGATGAAGGCCGGCACCCCCGGCGGCAGCGCCGCCAGCGCCGCGTCGAGGGCGCCGAACCGCCCCGGCCCCTGGGCGGCGGCCCACCGGGCGGTGCCCAGCCCGGCGAAGGCCGCTCCTCCCGGAGAGGAGAAGAAGGCGGCGGCGGCGAAGGCCCCGGCCCCGGCGCGCACCAGATCCAGGGGATCGAGATCGGCCTCCACCGCGGCCACCCGCAACCCCTCGGGCGCCTCTCGCAGCCGGGCCGCCGCTTCCGCCAGGGCGGCGCGAGGGATCAGCACGACGCGGCGATGCTACCCGGAGCGGCCTCTCCCTCCCCACCGGCGAGGGACGCGGCCAGGGCGGCCAGCGCCTCGGGCCGCTCCATCGGCAGGAAATGGCCCGCGTCCGGCACCACCTCCAGGCGGGCACCCCCAAAACGGTCGCTCATGGCGGCCATGAGAGACGCCGGGTGGCTGGTGGACTCGGCCCCGGCGGCGAGCACCACCGGGCAGGAGATCTCATGCAAGCGCTCCCAGGCCCCGTGAGCCGTCGCCCCGCGGTAGAACTCGCCCTCCACCTCGGGGGTGCACTTCAACGTCCACCGCTCCCCCTCGGCGCGGAACCCGTGGGCGACGTAGAGGGCCAGGGCTCGCTCGGTCCAGCCCCGAAAGGCCCCCCGGCCGCGCAGCGTCGCCGCCGCCTCCTGCGGCGAGGCGAAGGCCCGGCGCCTGCGGAGCGCCGCCCGGGTCATGGGGTTGTCCTCCAGGCGCGCCGGCGGCACCGGGAACACGATGGGTTCGACCAGCAGCAGCGAGGCGAACGTGCCGGGGCACAGGAGTTCGGCCAGCACCAGGGCGGTGGCGCCCGAGGAGTGCCCCATCCCCGCGGGGCGCTCCAGGCCGCAGGCGCGCACCACCGCCAGCAGGTCCCTCCCGAGGTCCCACCAGTCGAAAGGGGTCGGCGGCACCGACGAGTCCCCATGGCCCCGCTGGTCCGGGGCCACCACGGGGCGGGGCGGCAGCAGGTCGAGCACCGGCTCCCACAACTCCTTGCAGAACCCGGTGGCGTGCACTGCCAGCAAAGGGAGGCCCGGGCCCTCGCGCCCCGCCAGGGCGATCCCCTCCCCGTCCGGCGTGATCACCCGCTCACGGAAGCGGATGGTGACGCTCCAGCTTGCGGTCGTCCACCTGGTAGCGCAGCCGGCTCTCGACCCGCACCACCCCGGCGATGCGCTGGGCCAGCTCCTCGAGGAGGTGGACCTCGGTGCGGTTCTCCAGTTCGCCCTCCAGAGTCACCACCCCGTCGGCCACCGACACCCGCACCGTGTCGGGGTCGAGGAACAGGAGCCGGCGGATGACGTCCTCGCGCACTTCGTCCTCGATGACGTCGTCGGGCTTGGTGAAGGCCCCCACCACATCGGCCCGGCTCACGATGCCCACCAGCTCGCCTTCGAGGTCCACCACCGGGAGACGCTTGACGTTGCGCCGGCCCATGACCCGGGCGGCTTCCCCGACGGTGGCCTCCGGGGTGATGGTGACCACGCTGCGGGTCATCACCTCCGCCACCGTCGCGGCACCCACCGCCTGCAGTTCGCCCTCGCCGAAGACCGCGTCCAGCAGGCTCACCCCGTGAGGCCGGTCGCGTCCCGCCTCCTGGCGGATGAAGTCGCCCTCGCTGACGATCCCGATGAGCCGCCCCCCGCCGTCCACCACCGGCAGGCCGCTCACCCGATGGCCCACCATGAGGCGCGCCGCTTCCTTCAACGAGGTCTCGCCGGTCACCTTGACCGGGTCGGTGGTCATGATGTCGCGCACCTTCATCACGGCCGGCCTCCTCCCTCCGGCTCTACCGCCGGGGCCGCCGGCCCGGCTTCACTGCGGCCACTGCTCCGGCGGGTACTTGTGCTCTCGCTGGGCGGCGAGCCGGGCGGCGTAAGCGGCGGCCTCGCTGCGCCGGCCCATGTCCAGCTTGGCCAGTACGTTAGACACGTAGTTCTTCACCGTCTTCTCGGCGAGGAACATCCGCTCGGCGATCTGGCGGTTGGTGAGGCCCTCGGCGATCAACTCCAGGATGCGGCGCTCCTGCTTGGAGAGCCTCGCCAGCAACGGGTCGTCGGCCTCCTCGCCCCGGATGCGCCGGAACACGCGGGCGGTCATCTCGGGGTCCAGCAGCGACTCCCCCCGGCCCACCCGCCGCACGCTGTCCACCAGGTCGGTGCCCCGGATCTGCTTCAGGACGTACCCCGATGCCCCCGCCATTATCGAGGAGAAGAGAGCTTCGTCGTCGGCGAAGGAGGTGAGCATCAGCACCCGCACCTGCGGCCAGCGGGCCCGGATCTCACGGCAGGCCTCGATGCCGCTGCCGTCGGGGAGGCGCACGTCGAGTACCACCACGTCGGGGCTGTCGTAGCCCACCCGGCGCACCGCCTCGGCCACCGTGCCCGCCTCTCCCACCACCTCCAGATCGCGCTCGGCGTCGAGCAGGGCCTTGAGCCCCTCCCGCACGACCTCGTGGTCGTCGACCAGTTCGATGCGCAGCACCCCCGCCATGAGGGCACAGTACCGGCCGGCCCGGGGAAGCCGCATCCGGCCCATCGTCCCCGCCGCCAGGCCGAAGGTCACAAGTAACCTGTGCTCGTGAGCCACAGACTGCCGCCCGAGCGCATCGCCGGGTTGGTGGAGGGAGCCGCCAGCGTCGCCGGGCAGGTCGAACTGTCCGGCCTGCTGCGCTCCACCGTGGAGATCGCCATGGAACTCACCGGGGCCCGCTACGGGGCCCTGGGAGTCCTGGGCGAGCAGGGCGGACTGATCCACTTCCTGCACTCCGGCATGGACGACGCGACCGCCGCGGCCATCCCCCACCCGCCGCGGGGGACCGGGGTGCTGGGGGCCATCACCCGCGACGGACGCGCCCTGCGCCTCGACGACGTCGCCGCCCATCCCGACGCCGTCGGCTTCCCGCCGGGGCATCCGGCGATGCGCACCTTCCTCGGGGTGCCGGTGCGAGTCGGCGACCGGGTGTTCGGCAACCTGTATCTGACCGACAAGGAGGGCGGGTTCACCGAAGAGGACGAGACCCTGGTGGAGTTCCTCGCCCTCACCGCCGGCTCGGCGGTCTCCACCCTGCGCCTCCAGGAGCGGCTGCGCCGGGCCGCCCTGCTCGAGGAGCGCGAGCGCATCGCCCGCGACCTGCACGACTCCATCATCCAGGACCTCTTCGCCGTGGGCTTGAGCATCCAGGCCCAGGCCAACCAGATCGACCCGGTCCACGAGCAGGTGCGGCGGCGCCTCGACGAGGCGGTGGAGAAACTCGACGAGACCATCACCGCCCTCCGCCGCTTCATCTTCGACCTGCGCCCCCCGGTGTGGGCCCGGCCGAGCCTGCGCCAGGAACTGGCCGACCTGGTGGGCCACCTCTCCGGGCCCTACCCGGCGCGGGTGACCCTCGACTTCTCCTGCCCGCCCGACCTGCTCCCTCCCCACCTGGGCGACGAACTGCTCGCCGTGGTGAAGGAAGCGCTGAGCAACGCCCTGCGCCACGCCGACGCCTCCGGCATCGAGGTCCTGGTCGAGGGAGACGAGACGCGGGTGACGGTCTCGGTGGCCGACGACGGCGCCGGCTTCGACCCGCAGCGAGCCCGCCGCGGCCTGGGGCTGGCCAACATGGCGGGCCGCGTCCAGGCCGCCGGCGGCGCCTTCCACCTCGAAACGGCCCCCGGCCGGGGGACCGTGGTGCGAGCCTCGTTCCCGGTGTGAGGTTTCTCGCCTACCGCGGCATCTCGACCGCGGCCTGAGCCGCCGCCAGCCGGGCGATGGGCACCCGGAACGGCGAGCAGGATACGTAGTCCAGGCCCAGTTCGTGGCAGAGGTAGATGGACTTCGGGTCGCCGCCGTGCTCGCCGCAGATGCCCACTTCCAGGTCGGGCCGGGTGGCCCGGCCTCCTTCGACGGCGAGGCGCATGATCCGGCCCACCCCGTTGCGGTCGATGGTGGCGAAGGGGTTGTCTTCCAGGATCCCCTCCTCCAGGTAGCGCATCAGGAAGCCGGCCTCGGCGTCGTCGCGGCTGATGCCGAAGGTGGTCTGGGTGAGGTCGTTGGTGCCGAACGAGAAGAACTCGGCGTACGCCGCGATCTCCGCGGCGGTGAGCGCCGCCCGGGGGATCTCGATCATGGTGCCGAACATGTAGTCGACTTCGACTCCCTGCTCCGCCATGACCTGGCGCGCCTCGGCCTCGAGCACCTCCCGCTGGCGCTTCAACTCGTTGACGTGGCTGGTGAGGGGGATCATCACCTCGGGGTGGACCTCCACCCCGTCCCGCGCCACCGCACAGGCGGCCTCGAAGACCGCCCGCACCTGCATGCGGGTCAGTTCGGGAAGCACGATCCCCAGGCGAACCCCGCGGGTGCCCAGCATGGGGTTGGCCTCGTGGAGGGCTTCCACCCGGGCCAGCACCCCCTCGACCTCGGCGATCTCCGCCGCCACCTTGCCGCCCTTGGCCTCCTCGACCTTCAGGTCGATCAATCGCTTGGTGAGGTCGGCCGCCGACGGCAGGAACTCGTGCAGCGGCGGGTCGATGAGGCGGATGATCACCGGCAGGCCGTCCATAGCCCGGAACAGCCCGGCGAAGTCGTCCCGCTGGAAGGGCAGCAGCCCGGCCAGGGCCGCGGCCCGCTCCCCGGGGTCGGTGGTCATGATCATCTGCTGCACCAGCGGCAGGCGCTCGGTCTCGAAGAACATGTGCTCGGTGCGCGTCAGGCCGATCCCCTCCGCCCCGTAGCGGCGGGCCCGCTCGGCGTCGACCGGGTAGTCGGCGTTGGCCCGCACCCGCAGGGTGCGCAGTTCGTCCGCCCAGGACAGCAGCTTCATGAGCCAGGGATCCGAGATGTCGGGGACCACCGTGTCCAGGCGGCCCAGGTAGACCGTCCCGCTGCTGCCGTCGATGGAGATCCAGCCCCCTTCGGCGACGGTCTGCCCCGCCACCGTCATGGTGCGGGCGCTCATGTCGATGTCCAGTTCGGCCACCCCGACCACCGCCGGCTTCCCGAACTGGCGGGCGACCAGAGCGGCGTGGCTGGTGCGACCGCCCCGGCTGGTGAGGATGCCCTCGGCGGCCAGCATGCCGTGGACGTCGTCGGGCTTGGTCTCGGGCCGCACCATGATCGTCGGCCGGCCCTCCTCCTTGGCCCAGCGCTCCGCCAGGTCGGCGTCGAAGGCGGCCACTCCCACCGCCGCCCCCGGCGACACGTTGAGGCCGGTGGCCAGGCGCACCGCCCCGGCCAGCGACTCCCGAGCGAACTGGGGATGGAGGAAGAAGTCGACCTGGTCGGGCTTCACCCGCATCACCGCCTCTTCGCGGCTGATGAGGCCCTCGTCGGCGAGGTCGGCGGCGATGCGCACCGCCGCCTGGGCGGTGCGCTTGCCGCTGCGCGTCTGCAGGATCCAGAGCTTGCCCCGCTCCACGGTGAACTCCATGTCCTGCATGTCGCGGTAGTGGCGCTCCAGGCGGGCGGCGATGGCGGCGAACTGGTCGTACATCTCGGGCAGGTCCTCGGCCAACTCCTCGAGGGGCTTGGTGGCCCGGATGCCGGCGACCACGTCCTCGCCCTGGGCATTGATCAGGTAGTCCCCCTCGATCCTCGGCTCGCCGGTCGTGGCGTTGCGCGACATGGCGACGCCGGTGGCGCAATCGGCCCCCATGTTGCCGAAGACCATCGTCTGGATGTTCACCGCGGTGCCCAGGTCGTGGGCGATGCCCGAGGCGTTGCGGTAGTCGATGGCTCGCTTGCCGTTCCACGACTTGAAAACCGCCTCGGTCGCCAGGCGCAGCTGCTCCTTGGGATCGGAGGGGAAGCCCGGGGCCAGCGACCGGAACTCGGCGACGATGTCCTTCAACCGCCCGGCGGGCAGCTCGGAGTCGGTGGCCACCCCGGCCTGGTGGCGGTGGCGCTCTAGAACCTCCTCGAAGACCTCGTCGGGCCGGCCGAGCACCACCGAGCCGAACATCTGCACCAGGCGGCGGTAGGAGTCGTACACGAAGCGCTCGTCGCCGGTGAGGCGAACCAGGCCGGCGGCCACTTCGTCGTTCATTCCGATGTTGAGGACGGTGTCCATCATCCCCGGCATGGAGAACTTGGCCCCGGAGCGGCAGGAAACCAGCAGCGGGTTCTCGGGATCACCGAAGCGCTTGCCGGTGGCCTCCTCCACCCGCTGCAGGGCCTCCCCGATCTGCTCCCAGCAGCCTGCGGGGAAGGCCGCGCCGCCGGCCAGGTAGGCGAGGCAGGCCGCGGTGGTCACCGTGTAGCCGGGGGGCACCGGGACCCCGAGGCGGGTCATGTCGCCCAGGTTGGCCCCCTTGCCGCCCAACAGGGCGCGCACCCCTTCCCAATCCCCGCCGACGAGCCTCTCGGCGTCGGCGACCTCATCGAACCCGTATACCCACTTGGTTTCGGACATGGAACGAGACTCCCTGGGTCGTCTGAACGGGCCGCATGGTAGGGGCGCCGGGGATGCTCCCCACCCGCCGCCCGTCCCGTAGGGCATACTGGGAGCCCCAAGACGAGGCGGCACGATGATCGAACTGACCCCCGATGAGTGCGGGGAGATCCTGGAGCAGGGGCGGGTGGCGCACATCGCCCAGGTCGACCACGGCGAGCCCTACGTGACCCCGATGTCGTTCGTCATGCTGCACGGCGATCTCGTCTTCCGCACCGGGCCCGGACGGCGGCTGGAGGCCCTGCGCCACGACCCGCGAGTCTGCGTCGAGGTGAGCCGGCCCCGAGAAGACACCGGCTGGGAGAGCGTGCTCTTCTGGGGGCGGGCCCGTCTGGTGACCGACGCCCACCTCGAGGAAGAGGCCGTCGCCGCCCTCCTCGCCAAGTACCACACCGAGTCGGCTCTCGGCTTCTCGGAGCCTGCGGTGTACCCCGAGGAGCGCCCGGTGGTCGCCGTCACACCGGAACTGGTGACCGGACGCGCCTCGGGCCACGGCATCTCGGCCGTCACCCGGCCCGGGCGCCTGTAGCCCCGCTCAGCGCAGCCGGCGCTCGGCGGCGGGGATGTCCTTGCGGCTCGGCAGCCAGCGCTGCGGCACGGAGCGCACCCGCATGCGGGCATCCACCACGACCGCTCCCTTGCCCGGCTCCATGACCTTCACCGGGTTCAAGTCGAGCTCCACGATCTCCGGAACCTCCTCCACCAGCGCCGACAGGCGCTGCATGACCTCTTTGAGAGCGGGGATATCGCCCGGAGGGGCGCCGCGATAGCCCTCCAGCAGTCGAGCCGCCTTCACCTCCCGGATCATCTCGTCGACGTCGAGGTCGCTGACCGGGTTCATGCGGAAGGACACGTCCTTGATGAGCTCCACGAACACCCCGCCGAGGCCGAAGGCGATGAGCGGCCCGAAGTAGGGGTCCTCGGCCATCCCCACGATCACCTCGTGGCCACCCTTCACGAACTCCTGCACCAACACCCCCTGGAGGTCCTCGGCCGCCGCCGCGACCCGGTCGTAGGCCTCCGCCACCGCGGCCTCACCCTGCACATCCAGCGCCAGCCCTCCCACGTCGCTCTTGTGGAGGGCGCTGGGGGCCACCACCTTCAGCGCCACCGGCCCGCCGAACTCTGCGGCCGCCTGCACCGCCTCCTCCCGGGCCTGCACCAGCCGGGAGCGCGGGTGGGAGATGCCGTAGGCGGCGAGCACCGCATCGGCCTCGTGGGGAAGCAGCCAGCCACCTTCCAGGCCCAGGCGCCCCAGAGCCCCCCAGATGACGTCCTTGACGGCGTCGGAGTCGGTGTCGTCGAACTCGGCGACCGTCCCCTCCGGCCGCGCCCGCCACTCGGCGTAGCGGACGGCTCGGGCCAGAGCCCGGGCGGCCGGCTCCGGGAAGGCGTAGGAGGGAATGGAAGTCCCGCCCCGGTCGATGGGCTCCAGGTCGCCGTCGTCCGCCTCCATGAAGACGGCCAGCACGGTCTTGCCGTTGGCCCCCTCGGCCACCACGTCGGCCACTGCCTGCTCGACGTCGCGCGCCGCTCGCGGGGCCGTGGGGATGTAGATGACCATGACCGAGTCGATCTCGTCGGAGGCGAGCAGTTCCCGGAGGCACACCCGATACTGGTCGGGGCTGGCCGAGGCGATCATGTCCACGGGGTTCCCCGCCGACGCTTCGGCGGCCATCACCGCGCGCAGCCGCTCCTGGAGAGCGGCCGAGAAGAGCGGCAGGTCGAGCCCATCGGCCGACAGCGCATCGGCCGCCAGGATGCCCGGGCCCCCGGCATTGGTGAGAACCCCCACCCTCCTTCCCGCCGGCAAGGGCTGGTTGGCCAGCAGCGTGGCCACCTCGAACAACTCCTCCAGGGTGTCGGTGCGGATGATCCCGGTCTGGCGGAAGAGCGCCGAGACGGCCACCTCGCCGCTGGCCATGGAGCCGGTGTGGGAACTGGCCGCCCGGGCTCCCGCCTGGCTGCGGCCCGACTTGACCACGACTATCGGCTTCTTGCGGTTGACCCGGCCCGAGATGCGGGCGAAGCGGCGCGGGTGCCCGAAGGACTCGAGGTAGAGCAGGATCACATCGGTGGAGGGGTCGCCCTCCCAGTACAGGAGCAGGTCGTTGGCGGAGACGTCGGCCTTGTTGCCCATCGAGATGAAGGAGGAGATGCCGATGTCGAGCGAGCGGGCGTAGTCGAGGATGGCGATCCCCAGCGCCCCGCTCTGGCTGGACATGGCCACATTGCCCCGCGGCGGGTAGTTGGGGGCGAAGGTGACGTCGAGGTTCACCGCCGGGTCGGTGTTCAGCATGCCCATGCAGTTCGGTCCCACCATGCGCATGCCCGCCGAGCGCACCAGATCGAGCAACTCCGTCTCCAGGCGGGTGCCTTCCTCCCCCGTCTCCGAGAAGCCGGCGCTGATCACCACCAGCGCCTTCACCCCCTTGTCGGCGCACTCCTGGACCACGGGCAGCACGGCGCGCGCCGGCACCACGATCACCGCCATGTCGATCGGGTCGGGGATGTCGAGCACGGACTTGTAGGCCTTCACCGCCCCCACCGCCGGCGCGTTCGGGTTCACCGGGAAGACCACCCCGGAGAACCGGGCTCCCATGGTGTTGCGCATGACCCGGGCGCCGATGGAGCGCTCCTCCCGGCTGGCGCCGATGATGGCGATGCTGCGGGGATAGAACATGGGCAGCAGCGAGGCGGCCACGGCGTGCTGCTCGTGCTGCCAGGCGGCCCGCTTGGCCTCGTCGGTGAGTTCGACGGGGAAGTCCACGGTGTAGATGCCCTGGCCCATCTCGCGCCGCAGACGGAACCCGGAGCTGCGGAACACCCGCATCATGGGGTAGTTGTCGGGAAGGACGAAGGCCCGGAAGGCGGTCACCCCGTTGTTGCGGGCGTAGTTGGTCAGGTGAGACAGCAACTGGGTGCCGATGCCCCGGCCCTGGTGCCCGTCCTCCACCACGAAGGCCACCTCGGCCACCGACGGGTCGTCCTCCATGCGGTCGTAGCGGCCCACCGCCACCATCTTGCTCCCCAACTCGACCACGAAGGCCATGCGGTCCTCGTAGTCGAGATCGGTGAAGTAGCGCAACTCCTCCTTCGAGAGATCCTGCTTGTGGCGGAAGAAACGGTGGTAGACGCTGTCGCGGCCGAGGCGATGGAACATGCTGTGGAGGGCATCGGCGTCCTCGGGTTTGATGGGGCGGACGTGAGCCAGTCCCCCGTCGCGCAGCACCACGTGGAAGTCGTAGTCACTCGGATAGGCGGCCACCCGTTGCTCCTGATCTCGGGCCGCGGTCATTCTGCCAGGTTGGGGGGCGGCCCCGGCGAGCCGCCGGCAAGGCGGCTATCCTGCGGCCGGGAGGCAGGTCGTGGGCGGACTGATTGCCGGGATCGTCCTGATCATCGTCGGCTCCTACGGGGTGTTGGGGGCTCAGCCGTTCGTCCACTTCGCCGCCCGGCTCTGGCCGCACCCGCGGCACGGTGCCGAGGTGGGCAACCTGGTGGCCACCAACTTCATCATCCGCTTCATCTCGCTGCTGGTGGTGTCGGCCGGGGTGTGCCTGGTGGTCCTCTTCTTCGTCTGAACCGGCAGTTCAGGCCAGAGCCACCAGATCGAGCAGCGAGTCGTCGAAGTACGCCGCCTCCCCTTCGGGCATGAGCACCGCCCGATCCGGGGCCAGGGCGGCCACGAAGGCCGAATCGTGGCTCACCAGGGCCACCGTCCCCCGGTAAGAGCGCAGCGCGGCCAGCAGGGCCTCCTTGGCCTGGGGGTCGAGGTTGTTGGTGGGCTCGTCGAGCAAGAGCACGTTGTGGCGGCCCGCCACCAGTTGGGCCAGAGCCAGCTTGGTCTTCTCCCCGCCCGAGAGGGTCCCTGCCGGCTGATCGATGCGATCGGCGAGCAGGAAGTGCCCCAGGATGCCGCGCAGCACCCGCTCCGGTTCGGCCGAAACCGCCTGGAGGTGTTCCAGCACGGTGGCCTCGGGGACGATGCCCTCGTGCTCCTGGGCGTAGTAGCCCACCGCAACCCGGTGCCCGTGCGTCACCGTCCCCAGGTCGGGAGCCTCCACGCCGGCCAGGAGGCGCAGCAGCGTCGTCTTGCCCGTCCCGTTCAGCCCCAGGAGGAGCAGGCGCTCCCCGCGCTCGAGGTGGACGTTCACGTCGACGAACACCACGTTGTCCCCGTAGGCCTTGGCCAGCCCGCGGCCCTCCAGGGGGACGCGTCCCGAAGGCTCCGGCTGAGGGAAGCGCAGCTTGACCCCGCGCCGCCTGGCGCCCACCTCGACCAGGTTGGAGCGCAGGCGGTCCGCCCGGGTCTCCATGGTGGTGGCCTTGCGGGCCATCTTCTCGGTCTTCCCC
Organism: Actinomycetota bacterium; assembly: GCA_016870535.1. Classification (GTDB taxonomy): domain Bacteria; phylum Actinomycetota; class Acidimicrobiia; order Spongiisociales; family UBA11373; genus VGBK01. The sequence goes on from VGBK01000006.1 coordinate 22,880, forward strand.
TTGAAGCGGCGGATGGTGGCCTCCATTTGGGCCAGTTGCTCCTCCTGGTGACGGCGCTGCCGACGCCGCTGCTCCCGCCGGCGCTCCCCTTCCTCCAGGTAGTGGGAGTAGTTGCCCCGGTAGGCCTCCAGGCCGCTGTCCTCGAAACCCAGCACCGAGGTGATGGCGGCATCGAGCAGCGGGAGATCGTGGCTCACCACCATCAGGCCGCCGGCGTAACCGGCGAGGAAGTCGACCAGCCAGCCCTTGGCGTCCAGGTCCAGGTGGTTGGTGGGCTCGTCGAGCAGGAGGGCGTCGGTCTCGGCGAACAGCACCCGGGCCAGTTCCACCCGCCGCCGCTGGCCCCCCGACATGGTGGCCACCGGCTGGGACATCTCCTCCCGGCCGATCCCCACCGCGGCGGCGAAACGGCGCGCCTCGGCCTCGGCCCGATAGCCGCCGGCCACTTCGAATTCGGCCTCCAGACGAGCGAAGCGCCGGATGGCCCGGTCGCGCTCGACGGCAGAGCCCGATTCCATGCGACGCCGGGCTTCCTCCATCTGGCGCTGCAGGAGACCGATGCGACGCACCGACAGGATGCGCTCCAGAGCCGTCGCTGCAGGGTGCTCCAGTTCGGGCAGAGCCGCTTCCTGCGACAGGTAGCCGATCACCCCGGAGGAGGCCACGCTCCCCGCCGCCGGGGGGCGCAGCCCGGCCAGGGTGCGCAGCAGGGTGGTCTTGCCCGCGCCGTTGCGGCCCACCAGGCCGACCTTGTCCCCGGGGTAGAGGGCGAGGTCGACGGCCGCAACCAGAGCCCGGCCGCCGGCTTCGACGGCCAGGCCCTTGGCGATGATCACGGTCCCGGCCCGGTGAGTGAGCGCCGGCCGCGCCTCACAGAGGCTGCTTGACGACCAGGCGCACCACTTCGCAGCTCGCCACGTCCTCGCCGCTGAAGCAGGTGTCGATGCCGGGGCCGCCCCGGATGATGTCGAACCCCGGGCCGCCGATCAGGACATCGTCGCCGGCACCGCCGCTGACCGTGTCGTTCCCGGCGCCGCCGTCGACTCGGTCCCGCCCGTCCCCGCCGAAGAGGCGGTCGTCTCCTTCGTTGCCCCAGATGAGATCGTCCCCTGCCTCACCGCGCACCGTGTCGTTCCCCGCCCCGCCGAAGAGGGAGTCGTGGCCGGCACCGCCGAACAGACGGTCGTTGCCTTGCTCCCCTCCCAGGATGTCGTGCCCCGCCCCACCGTAGAGGCGGTCGTTGCCCGCACCGCCCAGCACCACGTCGTTGCCGGGGCCGGCATCGACCCAGTCGTTGCCGGGCCCGGCGCAGATCAAATCGTCCCCTTTCCGGCCGTAGATGGTGTCGTTGCCCGCCCGGGCCACGATCACGTCGTCGCCGTCGGTGCCCAGCAGGGTGTCGGCCCCAATGCTCCCCAGGATGGTGGCCGTCTTCCCCCGGCAGGTCGGCAGCGGATACCGGGCCATGACCCTCTCCACCCAGGCGGTGTAGGTGGCGGTCCGGGTGTAGATCCCCGGGTAGCCGGGCAGGGCGCAGTCGAGCCCGCTGGACACGATGCCGACGTGCAGGTAGCCGCCGGCCACTTCGGCCGGCACGAACAACGGGCCGCCGCTGTCACCGAAGCAGGCATCGACGCCGCCGTCGTCCAGGTTCCCGGCGCAGATGTGATCGGGGGGGATGAAGTCGGAGCCGTAAGCGGCGGCACAGTCGGCATTGGACACCATGGGCACATCCACCTCGCGCAGGGCATCAGGCCAGTTGGGGGTGCCCGGCGGGCTCCCCTTGGTGAACCCCCAGCCGATGACCGTGGCGATCTCCCCGGACGCGAAGCGGCCGGCGTCGGCGATGGTGGCCAGGGGGACGGGCGTTCCCGCGGTGGCGGCCCGCTCCAGGCGCAAGAGGGCGATGTCGCTGGCCAGGGTCTCGTCGCTGTAGCGGGGGTGGAGGATGATGTCCGCCACCCCGAGGCGCTCGCCTTCCCAGCCCCGGCTCAGGTTGTGACGCCCCACCACCACGTCCACCTCCCACGGCCGGTCGGCCTCGGCGAAGGCGACGCAGTGGCCGGCGGTCAGCACCCACCAGGGGTCGATCAGCGCCCCGGCGCAGAACTGGCCCCAGTAGGCGTCCGGCTCGGAGGCGAACACCAGTCCCACCATGAACGGGTACTTGCCGGGGGGATCTACCTCGACGCCCCCGACGATGCGGGGCTTTGCCGGGTCGCCGGACGCCGGGGCACCCTGGGGTTCCTCAGCCGAGACGGCGGCGGTCAGGAGCAGGACCAGGGCGACGGCCCACAGGAGCGCGGCGCTGCGGTGAGTGCGTGGCGTCATGGCCGCGACGGTAGCAGGGACCGCCCTCCTCGCCGGCCGAGAGGGGGCTTCGCCCGGGCTTTATGCCCTGTTTAGGTCGAACGTGATTCACTGGCCGTGCCCATCCCCGGAGGATCGTCACGACGCCGGGGCGTCGACAACCGAGGGTGTCGGCCCAGCAGGCCAAGAGGCCGACGCCGGCGAACCGCCGCCTCCGGGCGGCGGCTTCGCGTCACGGCCTAACGGCTCTCCTCGAGACGGCGCCGCAGCAGGGCGGGGGTCAGATCGACCCGCACCGAGTCGATGGTCTCCACGGTCAGGCCGGCGGCGGCCATGCCCCACTCGAGCGGGTGCGGGCCGCCGGCCGGTCGGGAGAGCCCGTACACGTAGCCGGCGATCTGGGCGTCTCCGGCGCCGGTCGCGTCGACCACCGCCCGGGACGGCGGCGGCGGCACCTGGCGGCCTCCGGCGGCATCTTCGAGGTAGGCCCCCTTCGACCCCAGCGAGACGACCACGGTGCGGACGCCGCGCCTCCGAATGGCGGCGGCGACGGCGGCTACCGAAGGCTCCGACCCGGAGGGCAGGCCGGAGAGCATCACGGCCTCGCCCCGGTCGGGGAAGACGACATCCAGGCGGTGCAAGATGGGCTCGAGGCGCCTCGCCTTGGGCACCGAGACCGGGTCGGCCACCACCAGGGCCTCCCCGGCGTAGCCCAGCAGCCGGGCGATGGTCGGCCCGGGCAGGTTGGCGTCGACGACCCAGGCGTCGAAGCGGCGCAGCACCCCGCCCACCCGGTCGGCCCAGGCGGCGTCGAGACCCTCGTACACCTCCATGCCCGCGGCGGCGACGATCAGGCGGCCCTCCCGGTCGAGGATCGCCAGGTAAACGGCGGTGGGCGGGCCGGAGGAGCGGAGCACGCCGGAGGTGTCCACCCCGGCGGCGTGCAGCTCGCCGAGGAGGGAACGCCCCTCCGCGTCGTTGCCGATCATCGAGTAGAGGCTCACCGGAACCCCCAGCCGGCCCAGGTTCCGGGCGACGTTGCCCGCCACTCCCCCCGCGGTGCGCACCACTCGCGCCGGATTCGAGGTGCCGGGGTGAGTCTCTCCGAGGAGACGCGCCTTGGCATCGATGTGGACGGCTCCAATGCAGGCCACGTTCATCGCCGCTCCTCGAGGAGGGAGCCGAGCGCGCTCCCCGAACCGCACCCTACCCCGACTCCGCCCCGGGTGCGGGCGACGCTGGTTAGCCCCCATTAACATGCGCCGAGCGCCACCGGGAGGAGTGCCGATGGGCGGCTACCGCCAGGCCCATGCTCGCTCGCTCGCCGATCCGGAGGGTTTCTGGGGTGAGGCGGCGGCGGCCATCGATTGGGAGCATCCCTGCTCCCGGGTGCTCGACGCCTCCCACCCCCCCTTCTACCGCTGGTTCCCCGACGGGCGGCTCAACACCTGCCACAACGCGGTCGACCGCCACATCGCCGCCGGGCGCGGCGACCAGGTGGCCCTGGTCTACGACAGCCCGGTGACCGGCACGGTGCGGCGCTTCACCTACCGGGAGTTGGGCGACGAGGCGGCGCGGGTCGCCGGGGGCCTGCGCTCTCTGGGGGTGGAGCAGGGCGACCGCGTCATCCTCTACATGCCGATGATCCCCGAGGCGGTCATCGGCATGCTGGCCTGCGCCCGCATCGGGGCGATCCACTCGGTGGTCTTCGGCGGGTTCGCCGCGGCGGAACTGGCCACCCGCATCGACGACGCCCGCCCGCGGGTCATCCTCTCGGCTTCCTGCGGCCTCGAGGGCGCCCGGGTCGTCGCCTACAAGCCGCTGCTCGACCGGGCTCTGGAGATGGCGGAGCACCGCCCGGAGCATTGCGTCATCCGGCAGCGCCCCCAGGCGGAGGCCGCCCTGGTGTCGGGCCGCGACCTGGAATGGGACGAGGTGATGGCGGCGGCCGAACCGGCGCCCTGTGTGCCGGTGGCGGCCACCGACCCGCTCTACATCCTCTACACCTCCGGCACCACCGGCGTCCCCAAAGGGGTGGTGCGAGACAACGGCGGGCACGCCGTGGCGCTGCGCTGGTCCATGGATCACATCTACGCGGTGCAACCGGGGGAGGTGTACTGGGCGGCCTCCGACGTGGGATGGGTGGTGGGGCACTCCTACATCGTCTACGCCCCCCTCCTGGCCGGCTGCACCACCATCCTCTACGAAGGCAAGCCGGTGGGCACTCCCGACGCCGGGGCCTTCTGGCGGGTGGCGGCCGATCACGGGGTGAACGTGCTGTTCACCGCCCCCACCGCCCTGCGCGCCATCAAGCAGCAGGACCCCGAAGGGAGGCTGATCGGCCAATACGACCTGAGCCGGTTCCGCACCCTGTTCCTGGCCGGGGAGCGCTGCGACCCCGACACCCTGGAATGGGCCCGGGAGCGCCTGGGCGTCCCGGTCATCGACCACTGGTGGCAGACGGAGACCGGCTGGGCCATTGGGGCCAACTGCCTGGGCATCGAGGCCCTCCCGGTGAAGCCCGGGTCCGCCGGCGTGCCGGTGCCCGGGTACGACGTGCAGATCCTCGACGCGGCCGGCGAGGAACTCGGCCCCGGGGAGATCGGCACCATCGGCATCCGCCTCCCCCTGCCCCCGGGCAACCTGCCCACCCTGTGGCAGAACGACTCGGGATTCGTCTCCTCGTACCTGGAGCGCTACCCCGGCTACTACCTCACCGGCGACGCCGGCTACCGCGACGAGGACGGCTACCTGTGGATCATGTCGCGCATCGACGACATCATCAACGTGGCCGGCCATCGCCTCTCCACCGGAGCCATGGAAGAGGTGCTGGCCTCCCACCCCGCGGTGGCGGAGTGCGCCGTCATCGGCGCCGCCGACCGTCTGAAGGGCCAGGTGCCGGTGGGCTTCGTGGTCCTCAAGCAAGGGGTCGATCGGCCCGAGGCGGAGATCGTGGCCGAACTGGTGGCCCTGGTGCGCGATCGCATTGGGCCGGTGGCCGCCTTCAAGCAGGCGGCGGTGGTGGCTCGCCTCCCCAAGACCCGCTCCGGCAAGATCCTGCGCAGCACCATGCGGCGCATCGCCGACGGAGAGGAGTGGCGCCTCCCCGCCACCATCGACGACCCCGGCACCCTCGACGAAGTCGGGCGGGCCCTGGCCGGCCTCGGCTTCCCCGGCGGCCCCTCCCCCGCAGGAGAACGGCCGTGAGCGCGGAGGGCACGGCGCCACCCCGCCCCGCCAAGCGACGGCCCGACCGTCGCGCCCGCATCCTGGCGGCGGCCATGGACCTCTTCCACCGCAACGGCTACCACGCCACCGGCATGGACGACATCGGGGCCGCCGCCGGCATCACCGGCCCCGGCGTATATCGTCACTTCGAGAGCAAGGAGCAGATCCTGGCCACCGGGATCCGCACCGCGGTGGGCGGATGGCTGCAGCGCAACCAGGACATCCTCGCCGGGGCGGAGACGCCCCGTGCCGCCCTCGACGGCCTGATCGCCAACTTCGTGGAGAGCCTCATCGCCGACCGCTGGGTGTCCGCGGTGATCATGCGGGAGCGCCGCGCCCTGGCTCCGGAGACCCGCCGCTGGGTGGACGAGGCCGAACGCGTCCACATCGACGCCTGGGTGGAAGCACTGGGCCGCTTGCGCCCCGACCTCCCGGACGAGGAAGCCCGGCTCATCGTGCACGCCGGCCTGTGGATGTGCCTCTGCGCCGCCTACTACCGCAGCGGGGTGGAGTCGGCCCGCGAGGCGGAGATGCTCATCGGCCTGGTGCGCGCCGCCCTGCTCCGCGACTGAGCGCGGCCCCTCACCGCAGGGTGATCACCGCGTTGGCCAGCACCGGCGTGCCCCTCTCCTTGGTCGCCGCGGCCAGGTGGAGGCGGTCGCCGCGCCGCCACAGCGAGGTGACGATGGTCTCCCCGGGAAGCACCACCCCGGCGAAGCGAGCCCGGTAGCCGGCCACCGCCCCGGGGTCGCCCGCCAGCATGCCGTCCACCGCCGCCTTGCAGGCGACACCGTAGGAGCACAGGCCGTGGAGGATGGGCCGCTCGAAGCCGGCGGCGGCGGCAAAGGCCGGGTCGGCGTGCAGGGGATTGCGGTCGCCCAGCAGGCGATAGAGCAGGGCCTGCTGCGGCAGGGTGGGCGACTCGACCACCATGTCGGGGGCCTCCTCGGGCGGCGGCTCCCCGCCCCTGGGCCCCGGGTCGCCCCCGAAGCCGCCCTCGCCCCTCAGGAACAGCGAGAACCGGTTGCGGAACAGCGGCTCTCCGGAGGCGCCCGTGGTCTCCACCTCCACCACCACCAGCGCCGCCTTCCCCTTGTCGTACACGGCGGCCACCCGCCCCACGCTGCGGGCGGTTGCGGCTGCGGGCACGGGTCGCGCCGCTACCTCGATCTCCTGCTCGCCGTGCAGCAGCAGCATCGGGTTGAAGGAGAGTCCCGGCACCCGGCCGCCGAGCAGGCCGAGCATGGCTCCCTGCGCCGGGATCACCCCGAAGGAGGGCAGCACCTTGAGGCCGACCTCGTAGCAGTAGGCCAGTTCGCCGGGAGCCACCGGATCCGACCCGGCGCCCACGGCCAGGTGGTAGAGGATGACGTCGCCGGAATCCCAGGTGGTGGTCCCTTCGCCGACCAGGGCTCCGACGGCCTGGGTGGGATCGACGGGCATGGCCCTCCTCGCGTCGCCGGCCTCGGTAGTAGATTAACTGTCGTTCACGCCGGGAGCCGCGGCGGAAGCGCCCACCGCCCCGGCGTCCGGCATCCAGGAAGGGGTGACATGAGCGGGATCCTGGGCTACGCCACCTATCTCCCCCACTACCGGTTGCAGCGGGAGGCGATCGCGGCGACCCTGGGCGGGCCGCCGGCCCGGGGAACCCGCACCGTGGCCTCTTACGACGAGGACTCCACCTCCATGGCGGTGGCCGCGGCTCGCCGCCTGGACGGCGGCCTCGCCGCCCGGCCATCCGCCCTGTACTTCGCCACCACCACCCCGGCCTATCTCGACAAGACCAACGCCGCCGCCATCCACGCCGCCCTCGGCCTGCCGGTCGAGGTGGGGGCCTACGACGCGGCCGGGGCGGTGCGCTCCTCCGTCGGAGCGCTACGCGCCGCCGTGGCGGCGGCTCACCCGACCCTGGTGGTGGCCGCCGACATCCGCACCGGCCTCCCCGGCGGCGAGGACGAACGCGACGGCGGCGACGGCGCGTGTGCCTTCGTGGTGGGGCCGGGCGACGCCGACCACCCCGTCCTGGCCGAGTGCCTGGCCGCCACGTCGGCCACCGGCGAGTTCCTGGAGCGCTGGCGGGTGCCCGGTGAGGCCTACTCCCGCCGCTGGGAAGAGCGGTTCGGGGTACAGGCCTTCCTGCCCCACGCCGGCCGGGCAGTAGCCGCCGCGCTCGCCGCCGCCGGCCTGGCTCCCGACGCCGTGGACCACCTCATCGTCACCGGCACCCACGGGCGGGCGGCGGCCGGCTTCGCCCGCATGAGCGGAGCGAAGCGCGAGGTGCTGGTGGACGACCTGGCCTCCTCCGTGGGCAACACCGGGGCGGCCCACCCCGGGCTGCTGCTGGGGGCGGCGCTCGACGGCGCCCGGCCCGGCGCGGTGATCGCCCTGGTGGTACTGGCCGACGGCGCCGACGTCCTCATCTTCCGGGCCACCGACACCCTCGCCTCGCACCGCTTCGGGCCCTCCGTGGCCGAGCAGGCCGCCGGTGGGAAGGAGATCTCCTACGCCGACTTCCTCACCTGGAGAGGGATGCTGCCCCGCCAGGTGCCCCGCCGGCCCGATCCGGTGCCGCCCGCCGCACCCCCCTCCTGGCGTTCCGAAGCCTGGAAGTTCGGCTTCACCGCCTCACGCTGCCGCGATTGCGGCAGGCGCCATCTGCCCCCGCAGCGGGTGTGCTCGGGGTGCGGAGCCGTAGACCACATGGACGCCGAGCGCCTCGCCGACACTCCCGGCACCATCGCCACTTTCACCATCGATCGCCTGGCTCACTCCCCCAGCCCGCCCGTCGTGGCGGCGGTGGTGGACTTCGACGGAGGCGGGCGCTACCGCTGCGAACTCACCGACACCGACCCGGAGGCAGTCACCATCGGCGGCCGGGTCGAGATGACTTTCCGCCGGCTGTTCGCGGCCGGCGGGGTGCACAACTACTTCTGGAAGGCGCGGCTCATCGGGGACGGCGACGCCCCCGTACGGCAAGGAGCGTGAACCATGGCGTCCAAGGGCATCCGCGACCGGGTGGCCATCGTGGGGATGGGCTGCACCCGCTTCGACGAACACTGGGACCAGAGCGCCGACGACCTGCTGGTGGACGCCGCCGGCGAGGCCCTCGCCTCGGCCGGGATGGCCAAGGCCGACGTCGATGCCTTCTGGCTGGGCACCATGGCCTCGGGGATGAGCGGCATGACCCTGGCCAAGCCGCTGAAGCTCGGGACCAAGCCGGTCTCCCGGCTGGAGAATCTGTGCGCCACCGGCTCCGAGTCCTTCCGCAACGCTTGCTACGCCGTGGCCGCCGGCGCCTACGACGTGGCCATGGCCATCGGGGTGGAGAAGCTCAAGGACTCGGGCTTCTCCGGGCTGGTCCTCCCGCAGCCTCCCAACGACGGCACCGCCGCCGACCTGACCGCACCGGCGCTCTTCAGCCTTCTCGCCCCGGCCTACGGCCGGAAGTACGGGGTGAGTGAGGAGCAGCTGAAGGAGGTGTTCACCCGCATCGCCTGGAAGAACCACCACAACGGGGCGCTGAACCCGCGCGCCCAGTTCCGCAAGGAAGTGGCCCCCGAGGTGATCTGCAACTCCCCGCTGGTGGCCGGGCCCCTGGGCATCTTCGACTGCTCCGGGGTGTCGGACGGGGCGGCGGCGGCGATCGTGGTGCGGGCCGAGGATGCCTCCCGCTACACCGACCGGCCCCTCTTCGTCAAAGCCCTGTCCTTCGTGGCCGGAGCCGGCGGCGGAGCCAACGACCCCGGCTACGACTACACCACCTTCCCCGAGGTGGTGCTCTCGGCGCAGGATGCCTATGCCCAGGCAGGGGTGACCGACCCCCGCGCCGAACTGGCCATGGCCGAGGTGCACGACTGCTTCACCCCCACCGAGCTCATCCTGATGGAGGATCTGGGCTTCGCCCCGCGCGGCGCCGCCTGGCAGGAGGTGCTGGCCGGCACCTTCGACCTCGACGGCGACCTGCCGGTCAACCCCGACGGGGGCCTCAAGAGCTTCGGGCATCCCATCGGGGCGTCGGGGCTGCGTATGCTCTTCGAATGCTGGCTGCAGCTGCGGGGCGAGGCCCCGCCGGAGCGCCGGATCAAGACCGGGAAGACGCTGGGCCTCACCCACAACCTGGGCGGCTACCCCGGGGAGTGCGTCAGTTTCGTAGGCATCGTGGGCAGCCGGCCCAGCGAGTAACACGGAGGCAGCGAGATGTTCCGCACCAGGGTCACCGAGATGTTCGGGGTCGACCACCCCATCGTGCAGGGCGGCCTGCAGTGGGTGGCCAACGCCGACCTGGTCGCCGGCGTGGCCAACGCCGGGGCCATGGGCTTCCTCACCGCTCTCTCCTTCGACTCGCCGGAGGTCCTGCGCTCTGAGATCCGCCGCTGCCGCGACCTCACCGACAAGCCATTCGGGGTCAACATCACCCTGCTGCCCACCATGCGACCTCCCGACTACGCCGGGATGGCACGGGTGACGATCGAAGAGGGCATCCGCTTCGTGGAGACGGCCGGGAGCAACCCGTCCCAGTTCATGCCGGCCTTCAACGATGCCGGTGTGAGAGTGGTGCACAAGTGCACTTCGGTGCGCCACGCCCTCAAGGCCCAGGACCTGGGGTGCGCCGCGGTCAGCATCGACGGGTTCGAGTGCGCCGGGCACCCCGGCGAGGAGGACGTCACCTCCCTGGTGCTGATCCCGGCCGCGGTGGACGCCGTCTCGGTGCCGGTGATCGCCTCGGGCGGGTTCGGCGACGGGCGCGGCCTGGTGGCCGCCCTCGCCCTGGGGGCGGAGGCCATCAACATGGGCACTCGCTTCGTGGCCACGGTGGAGGCCCCGGTGCACGACAAGGTGAAGCAAGCCCTGGTCGACCGGGACGAGCGGAGCACCCGTCTCGCTCTCCGCTCGCTGCGCAACACCATCCGGGTGCTGCACAACGAAGTGGTCGACCGCATCCTCGAGATCGAAGCCCGTCCCGGGCCCACCGACTTCGCCGAACTGGCTCCCCTGGTCTCGGGAACGGCGGCACGCGAGGAGGTGTGGGAGAAGGGCAACGTGGACGGCGGCATCTTCACCGCCGGCCAGGTGGTGGGCCTCATCCACGACGTCCCCACCGTCGGGGAACTCGTCCACCGCATCGTCGCCGAGGCCGAGGTCATCGCCCGCGATCGCCTGCCCGCCTTGCTGCGTTGAGGGGCGCGGGTCCGGCGCCCCCGCCGGGCACGCCGCGGCCGGGCCGCGTATCGTGGAAGTGAGCCGTCCCGGGAGGTTTGCATGCCCGAGCCCATTCGCCAGCGCCTGGTCGACCTCATCGAGCGCAATGCCGACCGACTGACCCGAGCCTGGCTGGCGGATGTGCGGCGGCGACCGGAGACCCCCACCTATCACGACTACCCCGAGGACCTGCTGTACGAGAGGGTGCATGAGGTCTACCGCAACCTGGGACGGTGGGTGTGCCGGGAGACCACGGCGGCCGACGTGGCCCGGATGTACACCGTCCTGGGGAAGCAGCGCCATGCCGAGGGCTTCTCGCTCTCGGAGGTGCTCGAGGCCCTCATCCTGACTCGCCGCCACCTGTGGCTCCTGGTGCTCTCGGAGGCCTTCCTCGACACCGCCCTGGACCTGCAGCAGGCCCTGGACCTCAACGCCCGGGCGGTGCTCTTCTTCGACCGGGCGATGTACTTCAGCGCCCTGGGATACGAGCAGGCCCAGGCCGAGGCGGCCTCCCGACGGACCGCCGCTCTGGCCCACGAACTGGCCCGCCCCCGGCGTCTCCTGAGACGGAAGCGGGAAGAGGAATCCTCGTCGTAGCCGGGCCGTAGCATCGGCCCATGCGGCCCATCACCCCCGAGGACCTCTGGCGGCTGCACCGCGTGGGTCAACCCGAGCCCCTGCCGGGAGGCGGGTCGGCCGTCGTGCCCGTCACCACCTACGACCTCGCGATGAACCGCGGGCGGTGCCGGCTCCACCTGGTCCTCGCATCGGGGGAGAGCCACCCGCTCACCCGGGAGGACGCCGATAGCACCGTGCCGGCGGTGGACCCGGCGGGACGGCAGGTGGCCTTCCTCCGCAAGGGGGGAGACGACGACCCCGCCCAGTTGTTCGTCATGCGTCTCGACGGGGGTGAGGCGCAGCGCCTCACCGACCTCCCCCTGGGAGCGGTGGGGCCCCGCTGGCTGCCCGACGGGACCGCGCTGCTGGTGTGGTCGCCGGTCTACCGGGAGCATCCCGCGCTGGAGGCCACCCGGGCCGAAAGGGACGCCCGCAAGGAAGCCAAGGTGAAGGCGCGGGTCACGGAGGATCGCCTCTACCGCTACTGGGATCGCTGGCTCACCGGCGGCGAGGTGCCTCACCTGTTCCGGGTCGACGCCGCCACAGGAGAGGCGGTGGACCTCACCCCGGGTTGGACGCGCCTGCTCGACTTCGAGGACCAGGGCACCGGCTACGACGTCTCCCCCGATGGGAGCCGGGTGGCCTTCCACGCCCTGGCAGTGGACCCCCCCTACACCGACCTTCGCATGGGCGTCTACCTGCTCGACCTCGCCGAAGGCGAACCGCGTCCGGTCGATCCCGACGGGCCGCCCTTGCAGCGCCGTCCCCGCTTCGCCCCCGACGGCACCTCGCTGCTGTACGGGGTGGCCCACGACTGGCCCGGCTTCTACGCCGACCGCATCCGCCTGGTACGCCTCGACCTCTCGACCGGGAAGCCGACCACGCTGACCGAGGATTGGGACCGCTCCCCCGCCGGCTGGGAGTTCACCCCCGACGCGGAGTCGATCGTCTTCGCCGCCGAGGACCGGGCCCGGTGCTCCTTGTTCGTCATGCCTTCCGCCGGCGGAGAGCCCCGGGTGCTGGCCCCCGGAGGATGGGTGCACGGCCCCCGCCCGGCCGCCGGGGGCCGGGTGTGGTGCCGGGCCGAGTCGCTCACCCGTCCCGCCGAGGTGGCAATAGCGGACGAGTCCGGCCGCCTGGAGGTCGTCGGTCACCACAACGACGAGTTGCTCGCCGGGTTGGATCTGGGCGCCGTCGAGGAGGTGTGCTTCCCCGGCGCGGGCGGCGACGAGATCCAGATGTGGGTCACCTACCCGCCCGGCTTCGACCCCGCCCGGCGATGGCCCCTGGTACACGACATCCACGGCGGGCCCCACGGGGTGAGCGGGGACGAATGGCACTGGCGCTGGAACACCCAGGTCTTCGCCGCCGCCGGCTACGTGGTGGCCGCGGTGAACTTCCACGGCTCGTCGTCGTGGGCCGACGAGTTCGCCCGCGGCATCCAGGGAGCCTGGGGGGACCGGCCCGCCGACGACATCCTGGCGGCCACCGACCACCTGCTGGCCCGGGGCTTCATCGACCCGGAGCGCCTGGCCCTCACCGGAGGCTCTTACGGGGGCTACCTGGTGGCCTGGCTGATCGGCCGCACCGATCGCTTCCGGACGGCCATCTGCCACGCCGGCGTGACCAACCTGCTCGGCCAGTACGCCACCGACGTCACCCACGGGCGCCGCCTGGCTTTCGGCAGCGAGCCCTGGGAGGACACCGCCCCCATCCACCGCTGGAGCCCCACCGAGGCCCTGGCCGCCGCCGTCACCCCGACGCTGGTGATCCACGGCGAGCAGGACTACCGGGTGGTGGTCACCCAGGGCCTGGAGCTGTACGGCATCTTGCAGGCCAAAGGGGTGGCGGCCCGGCTGGTCTACTACCCCGACGAGGGCCACTGGATCCTGAAGCCGCAGAACTCCCTGCACTGGTACGGCGAGTTCCTGGGCTGGCTCGAGAGGCACCTCGACCGGCCGATCCCGAAGCCGGGGTAGCCCTCAGGCGGGGGGCGGGGCAGCCCTCCGGCGTCTGGGGCGCGCCGGGTAGGCCCCGACCAGCGCGGCTCCGGCCAGCGCGGCAACCGGGATGGCGAAACGCCACCAGTCCAGCCCTGCGTCCTTGCCGGCGATGCCGACCAGGGCGGTCGCTGCCGAGGACCCCACGAGCAGCAGCACCCCGCCCAGGGGCACCGCCCACGTCTTCGGCATCCTCGTCCGGCGAATGGCCCCCTCGAAGCGGGCGAAGAGGGCCACCAAGAGTGCGGTGAGGAGGCCGAGCACCACGAACCAGGGGAGGCGGCTCCCCCACCACCACCAGGTGCCCGGCTCGACCTTGAACACCGCCCCGTCCCAAGCGGCGAGCCCGGCGGCGGCGGTCAGCATGCCGGCGGTGAGGTGCCACAGGAAGACGGTCATCGCCACCCCGCCGAAGGCGATGAGGCCGTGCCACACGCCCGGCCGGGTGGTGAGGCGCTCTACCGCGGGCCGAGTGCCGCCGATGATGCCGAACTGCGCCAGGCCCAGCACCGCGATGGCGAAAGTCGGCGGGGTCATGTTGGCCGCTCCCTGGCCCGGGATACTGACCATGGCCACCGGGTATAGGCCCGACCAGGTGAGCCCGACCAGTCCGGCCAGCGACCCGGCGGCCAGGGGCCAGCCGGCCCAGCGCGGCACCCCGCCTCGATCTTCACGGTCGGACCACCAGTAGCCCACCTGGTGCACCAGCGCCCAGACGAAGGCGAAGTTCACCCAGCCGATGCCGGGGACCTCGAAGGCGAAACGAGCGACGTCCACCGCGATGGCGGCGGCGGCCAGGGCGAGCAGGGTCCAGGGGCCGCTCCGCCGCCACCAGGCGTGGGTGAGGGGCGCCAGGGCGGTCAGCGCCAGGTACACCGCCAGGAACCAGATGGGCATGGTCGCCGCCATGGCCCCGGCGTGCATCACCCCGGGAGGAACGACACCGCCCAGGAGCAGGATGAGGCCCACCCACACCACGAGCAGGGGCATCACCGGGGTGAACAGCCGCCGGGCCCGCAGGGTGATCCACTCCCGCGGCGACTGGTCCCCCGCGCTCACCCGGCGCAGGGCGCGGGCGTTGGCGTAGCCGCCGGCGAGGAAGAACACCGGCATGACCTGGAACAGCCACGTGACCCACCCGGCGTAGGGCACCCACTCCAGCGAGTTGAGCAGGTCGGTGGTGCCGTCGGGCTGCACCCAGATGGTGACCGCCAGCCAGTGGCCGCCGACCACCATCAGGATGGCCAGGGCGCGCCAGAAGTCGACCACCCGGTTGCGCTCGGCGGGAGTGGCCGCCGCCAGCCGCCCGGTGTACGCCCAGTACTTCCGCACCCGTCCCTTTCCGCCTTCGACCGCATTATCGACCCGGCGGCGCCTCCCTGCCCGGCACCGGGGGGACTCCGCGGCGTAGGCTTGCCCGGACGGGAGGACCGTGCGCGGCTCAAGATCCCGCGATGCCGCCCCCAGGGACCGCCAACGTGTCGGCCGCCTCGGCTCGCGCGCGCGCCTGTGGCTCGGCCTCACCCTCCCCTTCGCCGTGTCCGCCTTCACCCGTTTCCCCTTCGTGGCCGACTGCAGTCACCCGTTCTGGAGTGTGGTGGCGGACCTGGTCGCCCCGGCCTGGGCCCTGGCCATCCTCCCTGTGGCCGGCCGGCTTCGGGCGGCCGCTACCCGCCACGGTCGACCCGCTTCCCCTCCGTCTCGCCGCCGGTCGGCGCGCCTCGCCGGCCGGGCCGGGGCCCGGGCCTGTGCCCGGGCGGCCCAGGTGGGTGCGATCGCCATCATCCTGGCCTCATACACCCGCGAGTGGGAGCGCTTCGGCCGAGAGCCCCAGGCGGCGTGGTTCACCCTGTTGGTGCTGGGCACCATCGGATTGCTGATCGTGCCGCTGTGGTCGATCCGGCTCGAACTCCACCGCCGCGGGGTGGCCTATCTCGACGGCGGCGCCTTGCCCCGGCGGATCGACCGTTTCCTGTTCGCTGAGGCCGAGGGCCGGCCGCGGCGCGCCCCCCACGTGCTCGCCTTCTCCCTGGTCACCCTGGCCGTCTCCTTAACGGTGCTCGGCCAGTACGACGCCCTGCTGCGGGGCATGCACTCCTCCGGCGATCCGCCCGTGGGCATCAACGGCCTGCCCGCCGTCTACGAGTTCGACCTCTCTCGCAAGCCGGCTGCGGTGATCGAGCGCGTGGGCACCTGGCGCGCCTACACCGAGGCGGTCGGGGCGGAGTTCGGGTCGGCCTACGGCGTGGTTACCACGCACGCCGTGCTGGACACGATGGCCACCATCCCGGCCTACCTGGCCGTCGGGCTGACCCTGGCCGGCCTGGCCTGGCGTCACCGTCTCCGCTTCGCCCCGGGAACCGCCGTCCGCCGCGCTTTCGAGTTGATCACCCTCACCGGATTGGTGGTGCTGGCGGCCACCGCGGTCCTGGATGTAGGAAAGAACTTCCTCACCTGGCACGTGATGGATCGAGCTTGGAACGACCCGGATGGCCTGCCCAACCTCAGCGTGCGCCTGCTGTGGGGCTTCTCGCTGACGCGTACGGTCGGCCTGTGGGGCCTGGCCGCCGCCGCCCTCCTCCTGCTGGCCCTGGCCGACACCTCCACCCGCCGCCTGCGGCACGCCCTGCTGGCGACACGAGCCGAGTGCCTGCTGCTCGTGGTGTTCGCCTTCGTGGTGCTGCTGTTGCCCCAGACCGCCGACGTCATTCGCGGCTGGCACATGAGCCACGCCCTGATCACCGTGGGCCTGGTAGTCATCCTGTCGATGGTGCTGCGCTGGACCTCGGCGCGGAACCTCCGCCGGCAGCACCACCACTGGGAGCAGGTCCAGGAAGGCCACACCCCCACCCCGGCGGTGGTGCGCCTGCCGTGGGGCCGCCGACCTCTCGAAGTGGGGCGCTTCCTCGGCAGCCTGGTGATTGCCCTGACGGCGCTCCAACTGGCCCTCACCCTCGGGGGGCTCCCGGCGGGGCGCGGCCTGCTGGTGCCGGCGGGCCTGATCCTCGCCTTCGCCCTCTTCGGGTTGCCTCTCCCCCCGGCCCCGTACCGCCGCGGCGACCGGCCGGTGGAGGTAGCGTTGCGCCGCCGCCTGCCCCGGATGCTCGGGGCGGCGGCCTACCTGATCGTCGGGGTGGCGGTGCTGAAAGCCGCCGCCGCCTCCATGGCGTACGCCCGCCACCAGGACTGGTGGCTGGCCTTCGCCCTGGTGCCCCCGGCCATCGGCCTGTGGCGCCTCGCCACCCGCACCACCGCCGTCATGGGACGCCTCGAAGCCGGTTTCGCCCTGGCGGTGCTCGCGCTGGCGGGGACGGTCATCGCCGTCGGCGACCCCGAGCTCTCGCCCGCTGCTCTGGCCTTCGCCGGGATCACCTTTGCCTACGGGTCCCTGGCCTTTTTCAACTCCTACGACCCGGCCTCCCTGGTGAGCCGGCTCTCCCGCCGCCGGCTCCACCGCGCCTGGGCCCGGCCCTTCGCCGCCGCCGCCGGCCTCGCCCTCTCGGCGACGGTGCTCTGGTTCTATGCGGATCCCATTTCGGTGGCCCCGCGCCTCAGCACCATCGGAATGATCGTGATCGCCACCGTCGCCGCCACGCTTCTCGGCGCCGGGGCGGTGCGCCTGGCCGAGATCAGTCGCCCGCCGCGCCTGCTGGCGGCCTTCGGCATCAAGCGCGCTCCGGTGGTCAGCCTGATGGTGGTCTGGTTCCTGCTGGCCCCCACCCTGGCGAGCCGCCACATCCACGACCTGCGGGTGCTGGAGCAGAGCGGCCGGGCCGTCGCCGGGCTGGGCTTCGAGGACGTCTGGCAGCGCTGGGCGGCGTCCAACCTCGCGGAGCCGAGCCCGCCTGCCGGGCCGGGAGAACGCCGGGTGGTCCCGCTGCTCCTGGTCTCCAGTTCCGGTGGCGGGCTGCGGGCGGCGGCCTGGACCTCCTTCGTGCTCGACTGCCTCCTGGAGGGAGCCCCGGGCGACTCCGGCCCCTGCGACGGGGAACGCCTCGGCGGTTCCCGGGTGGCGCGGGTCGCCCTCTTCAGCGGGGTGTCGGGCGGCTCGCTGGGGATCGCCGCCTACCTGTCGCACGTCGCCGACGGCGTAGAAGGAGCCGGGGGCGGCAACACCTGGGTGGACGAGGCATTCGGCGACGACTACCTGGCTGCCCCCATCGGCTGGCTCTTCTTCCTCGACCTGCCCCGCTCCCTCATCGGCTTCGGCCCCGGCATCGCTACCCGCTCCGACCTGACGGAAATCGCCTGGGAAGCGTCGTGGCCCGACGAGGTGCCCGGGCTGCGCCGGGGCCTGGGCGCGCTGTGGGACGAGGGCTTCCCCGCGGTCGTCTTCAACGGGACGAGCGTGAACGACGGCTGCCGGGTCAACCTGTCCGCCCTCGACCTCGATGGAGGCTCGCCCGACATCCCCACCTGCTCGGGCAGCGACGGCGGCCGGCCGGGCGGTCGGGGCTCTCTGGGAGCCACCCACGACCTGGTGGACTTCCTCTGCCCGGGCGAGGATGTCGCCCTGGCTACGGCGGCCGGCATGGCCTCGCGCTTCCCGGTGGTCTCGACGGCCGCCCGTCTCGCCGCCGACGGGCGGCGGGGCTGCGCCGGGACCAGATCCGGGGCGATCTTCGTGGTCGACGGCGGCTATCTGGAAGGGTCGGGGGCGGGCACCCTGCTCGACGCCTGGGAGGCCCTCCGCGGCCGGGTCGAGCAGCACAACGCCGGTGAGTCCCCGGCCTGCGTGGTGCCCTTCATGCTGCACATCGACAACGGCTACGAGAGCCCCCGGGTCTCGGGCAACCAGGCCGTCCCTCGCGAGTTGCTCGTCCCGGTGCTGGCCGTGGCCAACTCGTCGTCCGGCATCACCGCCGCCCGGGCGGAGGCGGCGCTGGCCTTCGACGCGCCCTTCACCATCCTCGGCCGCGACGTCGACCTCGTTGGCCCTGAGGGCGCCGTGACGAGCCGCTACGTGCGCCTGGTCACCTGGGCCCACCCCGGGGTGCAGGCGCCGCTGGGATGGACGCTCTCGCAGGCTTCCATCAACGACCTGCGCCGCCAGTTGGCCATCCCCGAGAACGCCGCCGCCCTGGCCGAGGTGCGGTCGTGGCTGTCGGGTGAACTGGCCTGTCTGACGGAGTAGGTGTCTGGTGCCCGGGGCAGGACTCGAACCTGCACGTCCCACTGGGGGGCAGCGGAGTTTAAGTCCGCCGCGGCTGCCGATTTCGCCACCCGGGCTCAGCCGTGAGGTTATCCCACCAGCGCCAGCGGCGTGTGCGCCGCGATGCCCACGAAGTCCTGATCGTGGTGCAGCAAGGGCAGGCGCCGGTCGATGGCCACCGCCGCCACCAGGCAGTCGATCAGAGAACGCGGGGTGAAGCCTCCCCGCCGGCAGGTCCGGTAGATCTCGGCGGCTCGCTCGAAGTCGAACAGGGGGCGGGTGGGCACGAAGTGACAGCGATTCAGCATCCGCCGCAGGTCCTCGGCGTGCCGGTCGTCCCGCGCCCCCAGCAGCACCTCGGCCACCACCACGTCGGTGGTGAAGGCATCCTCGTAGAGCAGGGCCTCCGTCATGCCGTCGACCGGCGACCCTGTGGCCCGCAGGTACTCCACCCAGGCCGAGGTATCGATCAGGGCCATGTGCCCTCGAGGCGGTTGCGGCGGATGGCATCCAGATCGCCCTCCCAACCGGTGCCCCGCATCGCCAGGGCCTCCTCGAGGGTCATGGTGTCGCCCACCAGGCGCCGCAGGGCGAAGTGGACCGCCTCCCGCTTGCTGCCCAGCTGGTAGCGGCGCATCACCTCTTCCACCAGGGGTTCGTCCAGATCGATGTTGGTGCGGGCCATAGCCCGACTCTACACCACAATACACCTCGATGTACAGAGCTACACCAGGGCCAGGCGGCGAGCTATGCCGTCGAGCAGATCGGTCTCGGACACCTCGACCTCCGCCCTCCCCGAGCGGCGCAGCGCCTCCGCCGCCACGATGGCCCCGCCCGGCAGCACCGGGGCGCGCGCCGGGTCCAGGGAGGGCAGAGCGGCCATCTGGAGCAGGCTCATGCCGGCGAGGTGCTCCGTCAGGGTGTCGAGGGCGGCGAGTTCCAGACGCGCCCCGTGCACTCGGTCGGGGTCGTAGGCCGGGAGCCCGAGGACTACCGCGGCCAACGCGGTGTACGTGCCGCCAACACCCACCACCGTACCCGGGTCCCCCGGCAGCACCACCCCGGCAAAGGCCTCCGCCGCCGCCCGCCGCGCCGCCGCCAGTTCCTCTGCCGAGGCGGGCAGCGACGGCAGGAACCGCTCGGTGATCCGGCGAGAACCGAGGTCCACGCTGGCGGCATGTGCCGGCGAGGCGGCGCCGAACACGAACTCGGTGCTCCCCCCGCCCACGTCGATCACCAGATAGGGCCCCGTCCCGGCGGCACCGCCCGTCGCTCCCTCGAAGGACAGCGCCGCCTCCTCCTCTCCGGTGATCACCTCGGGGCGCACCCCCAGCAACGCCGCCGCCCGGTCCAGGAACTCCTCCCGGTTCCCCGCCGCGGCCCGCAGCGCGGCGGTGGCTACCACGCGCGCCGCCTGGGCCCCGGCGTCCCGAGCCGTCCGGCCGTACTCGGCCAGCACCTCCAGGGTGCGGACCACGCCCCCCTCGTCGAGACGGCCCGTGCGGTCCACGCCGGCTCCGAGGCCGGTGACCACCACCCGGCGTTCCAGGGGCACTACCCGCCCGGCGCTCACCTCGGCGATGAGAAGCCGGGTGGAGTTGGTGCCGATGTCGCCGGCAGCGATCCTCACTTCGGCTCCCGCCAGCGGGGATTGGGGGCGGCCTTCCCCGCCACCTCCACCACGCACGGGGCGGCGCAGTTCAGCGGTTCCACCCAGACGGCCACCGCCTCCCCCACGGGGTTGTCGTTCCCGGCGGCGTGGTCGGCGTAGTGGGCGTGGAGGCACTTCACCCCCGCCCGGGCGCCCCCCACCCCGCCCGACGGGCGAGCCGGCGGATCGCCCACCAGGGCGGCCTCCCGCTCGGCGGCGTAGCGGGTGTGCGCCGCCTCGAGGCGGGCGCCGAAGGCGGCGTCGGCGGCGGCGCGCCGCTCCATGGCGCCCACTCCCCCGGCCGACTCCAGCCGCCCGATGCGCCGCTGCGCCAGCGGGCAGCACAGCCAGTAGCGGGTGGGGAAGGGAGTACCGTCGTCGAGGAGCGGGGGCACCACGGTCACCGTCGGCAGGCCCAGGGGACAGCGGCGCGCGACGACCGTTCCCGAGCGCAGCGGACGCCCGATCTGAGCCGCCCCTACGGCGGCGTCATCCATCGCGTACCAGATCGCTCCCGGTGAAGAAGTCCCAGAGGTCGCGCCACCACGGCTGCTCCCCGGGGTCGGCCAGGGTCGGCTCCGGCTCCGGCGCGGGGGCCGCCTCCCCCTCGGGGGTAACCACCACGAAGGAGATCTCCCCGGGGCGAACCAGGCCGAAGCGCTCCCGGGCGAGACGCTCCACCTCCTGGTCGGTCTGCAGCACCGCCGCCTGGGCTTCGAGGCGCTCGTTCTCGGCCGCCAGCGCGGCCAGCTTGTCCTGGGCCAGGCTCACCGAGCGGCGGTCGGCGATGATCTGGCGGAAGGGGAAGATGCCGACCACGGTGATCACCACCGCTACCAGGCCGGCCAGGGCCAGCAGCCCCGACACCCGCCGCGCCCCGTACCGCGGCCTCACCGGGCCACCCCCCCGTAGGGGTCCCAGCCGGCGTACCGAGCCTGGCCGCCCAGGCGCTCCTCGATGCGCAGCAACTGGTTGTACTTCGCCGTGCGCTCGCCGCGCGCCGGCGCCCCGGTCTTGATCTGGCCGGCGTTGGTGGCCACCACCAGGTGGGAGATGAAGGAGTCCTCGGTCTCCCCCGAGCGATGGCTGATCACCCGCCCGTAGCCGGACCGCTCCGCCAGTTCCATGGTGTGCAGGGTCTCCGACAGGCTGCCGATCTGGTTCACCTTCACCAGGACGGCATTGCCCACCCCGGCCTCGATGCCCCGGCGGAGGATCTCCTCGTTGGTGACGAAGATGTCGTCTCCCACCAACTGCAGGCGGTCCCCCAGGGTGCGGGTCAGCAGCGACCAGCCCTCCCAGTCGTCCTCGGCCAGGCCGTCCTCGATGGAGACCAGCGGGAAGGCGGCCACCAGGTCGGCCAGGTACTCCACCATCTCGGCGGAGGAGAGCGCTCCCCCGTCGACCCGGTAGGCCCCATCGCGGTAGAACTCCGAGGCGGCCGGGTCGAGGGCGAAGGCCACCTGGCGCCCCGGTTCGTAGCCGGCGGCCTGCACCGCCTCGACCAGCACCTCCAGGGCGTCGCGGTTGCGGCCGAGGTCGGGGGCGAAGCCGCCCTCATCGCCCACGTTGGTCGACAGGCCCCGCCCGGCGAGCACCTTCTTGAGGGCGTGGTACACCTCGACGCCGGCGCGCAGTGCCTCGCGGAAGGTGGGGAACCCGGCGGGCACCACCATGAACTCCTGGAAGTCCACCGCGTTGGCGGCATGCACCCCGCCGTTGAGCACGTTCAGCATGGGGGTGGGCAGCACCCGGGCGGACGGCCCACCCAGGTAGCGGAAGAGGGGCAGACCCGAGGCGCCGGCCGCCGCCCGGGCCACGGCCAGCGAGACGGCGAGGATGGCGTTGGCTCCCAGGCCGGCCTTGTTGGGGGTGCCGTCGAGGTCCCCCATGGCCAGGTCGAGGCCTTCCTGGTCGGTGGCGTCGCGACCCACCAGCAGGGGCGCGAGGCGTTCGTTGACGTGCCCGACGGCCCGTTCGACACCTTTCCCGCCGTAGCGGTCTCCGCCGTCCCGAAGCTCGATGGCTTCGAGCGCCCCCGTCGACGCCCCGGAAGGGACCGCGGCCCGGCCGAAGGCTCCGCCAGCGAGCAGCACCTCGGCCTCGACGGTCGGGTTCCCCCGGGAGTCGAGGATCTCACGGGCCCGTACTTGTGCGATCTGGAACACGGGCCCTCCTTGAGCCACTGAACTTATCACCTACGGCGCCGAACCTCCAGGACCGGCTTCGGCGTCCTTGGCCGCTTCCCAGCGCCGGTCCATCTCCTCGAGGCTGAGCCCCTTCAGGCTACCCGCCTCCTCCATCGCCCGAAACCGGCTCTGGAACCGCCCCGTGGAGCGCCGCAGCGCCTGCTCCGGGTCCACCCCCAGGTGACGCGCCAGGTTGACCACGGCGAAGAGGAGATCCCCCACCTCGTCGGCCTGCCGGGCCCCCGGCGCCAGGACCTCGGCGAGTTCTTCCCGCACCTTGGCCACCACCCCCTCCAGGGCCGGCCAGTCGAACCCGACGGTGGCCGCCCGGCTCTGGAGTTCGTGAGCCCGCGACAGGGCGGGGAGCGCTGCCGAGACGCCGTCGAGCAGCGATTCCCGGCCCTTTTCGGCCTTCTTCAACTGCTCCCAGTTGGCCAGCACCGCTTCCGGGGTCTCGGCTTCCACCTCGCCGAAGACGTGGGGGTGGCGGCGCACCAGTTTGCCGCGGATCCCCTCGGCCACCTCCTCGACGGAGAAGGCCCCGGCCTCGGCGGCCAGGGCGGAGTGGAAGACCACCTGCAGCAGCAGGTCGCCCAACTCCTCCTCGACCTCGACGTAGCCCGCATAGTCCGGCTCGCCGCCGGGAGCTTCGGGGGGCAGGGCCTCGAGGGCGGCCACCACCTCGTAGGCCTCCTCGATGAGGTGCCGCGCCAGGGAGTGGTGGGTCTGGCGGCGGTCCCAGGGACACTCGCGCCGGAGGCGGGCCATGATCTGCACCAGGCCCGGCCAGCCCGGCGGGTCGGGAGCCAGGAAGAGGGAGACGCGCAGCCCGGCGTGGCCGGCGCCCAGGTCGCCGACGGCCAAGCGCTCCACCGTCTCGCCGGGACCGCCCAGGTCGGCCAGGACGGTCACCGGGGCCTCCGGGGGAAGAAGGCGCAGCAGGGCGTCGCGCACGTCGTAGAGCACCGCCGCCGTGTCGACCTGGGCGATCACCGTGGGCAGGTGGAGCAGCAGGGGCTCGGGCAGGCGGCGCCCGTCGAGCACCTGGAGGCCGCGCTCGACCGGGTCCACCCCGGATCGCTCCAGCACCAGGTCGAGGAAGGACTCCCCGGGAGCGATCTCCAGCGGCACCCCGGCCGCCCCCGCCGCCCGGCGCAGCAGGGCCACCGTTCGCTCCCCGACGAGGGCGCTCCCCGGCACGGCGTAGGCCACCGGTCCAGCCGCGGCCCGGGCCATGACCCGGGCCGCGATCCCCTCGTAGGCGTCGTCGAAAGCGGCGGCCTGCTCGTAGAGGTCGTCGCAGGATTCCACCGGCCGGCGGCGGGCCAGTTCGGCGGCGGCGGGGTGCTGCAGCGTGCGCACCACGACCGCCCGCGCGGGATCCAGCAGGCGCCGCAGCACCTCGGCCCCGACCCGGTCGAGGCTGGCCGGGCCCAGGCCGGCCACCAGGATCATTCTGCCGGCGAGGTGCCGGGCGCGTCCGCCTGGGGGGCCCGGATGCCGATGGGGGTCCAGGTCCCGTAGCGCTCTGCCACCCAGGCGTCGACGGACTGCAGCACGCCGTTGAACCACTCCGTCCAGATCTCGCCGATCTCCTCGCCGGAGAGCACCGCCCGGGGATCGGCCAGGTAGTCGTCGCGCGTCGGGGTAGTCCGCTCCGAAACGATGAGCAGGTGGAAGCCGTACTGGGTCTCCACCGGCCCGACCAGGTCGTCGAG
The DNA here is from genome assembly GCA_016870535.1 of Actinomycetota bacterium. Classification (GTDB taxonomy): domain Bacteria; phylum Actinomycetota; class Acidimicrobiia; order Spongiisociales; family UBA11373; genus VGBK01. Next base: position 46,945 of record VGBK01000006.1, read on the forward strand.
CGGAGCCTCCACCGCCGCCGCCGCGAACTCGGGCACGTAGCCGCCGGCGGCCCGGCAGCCCAGATCGCCTCCGGGGGTGCCGGTGTCCAGGGAGACCTCGTCGGCCACGGCGGCGAACTCCTCTCCCGCCTCGAGACGCCCGCGGATCTCCTCGGCCTCCTCCCCGGTCTCTACCAGAATGTGCCGGACGCACACCTCGGTGAGCGTGGCCGGGTCGGCGAAGAGGGAATCCACCGTCTCGGGCGCGGCCAGCAGATGATCGATGGCGGCGTCGCGCAGCGCCAGCAGCCGGGCGTTGTGGACCACCATCTCCCGTGAGGCCCCGGGCACGCCGAGGAACTGGGCGGGGGTCATGTCCTGCGCGGCCATGCCCTCGTCGAAGGTGCGGAGGTACTCCTCCACCGTCGCGGGGTCGGCCCCCGCCCCGAAGTCGGCCTCCAGCGCCTGCTCCAGCGCCTCCCCGGCCATCCGGATGAAGAGGGTCTCCAAGAAGGCCTCGTCGATGGGGAGGGTCTTGGTCTCGTAGAGAGCCGCGATGTCGGACAGGTGGATGACCGTGGCCCCCACCCGGGCGATCTCCTCGTCGCCCCCCGAGCAGGCTGCCGAGCCCAGGCTGAGGACGAGGAGGAGGATGGCAGAACGGCGCAAGGGTTCACCCCCGGGGCGTCAGAGAGGCCACATTGTACGGAGGAAGTCGGCGAGCGCCGTCGCCGGGGACGCCGCCGGAGCCGGGAGGAACAATTCGTCCCGCCGCAGGACGGCGCGGGGAGCGAGGCGCTGCAGCCGCACCTCCTGCGAGGCGCTCAGAGACACCGGGGCCAGCTTCACCTCGTGGCGGAGTTGCACCACCTCGGTGAGGCCTACCCGCAGCGCCTCCACCCGCAGCCGGGCGATGTCGAGCAGCGCCCGGGCGAGCGGCGGCAGCGGGCCGTAACGGTCCTCCCACTCCGCGGCCACGTCGTCCACCTCGCCCTGGGTGGCCGCGGCGGCGAGACGGCGGTAGGCCTCGAGACGCGCCGCCTGATCGGTCACGTAGTCCTCGGGCAGGTGCGCGGCGACGGGTAGGTCGAGGCGGACTTCGGAGGGCGGAGGGGAGGGGGCGCGGCCCGACTCCAGCTCGGCCACGGCGTCGGCCACCAGGGTGATGTAGAGGTCGAACCCCACCGCGCTGATGTGCCCCGACTGCACCTTGCCCAGGATGCTCCCCGCCCCCCGGATCTCCAGGTCGCGCATCGCCAGCTGGAACCCGGAGCCCAGGTCGCCGAACTCCCCGATGGCCTCCAGCCGGCGGTAGGCGTCCTCGCCCAGGGCCAGCGTGGGGGGATGGAACAGGTAGGCGTAGGCCCGCTGGGTGGAGCGGCCCACCCGCCCCCGCAACTGATACAGCTGAGCCAGACCCAGCAGGTCGGCCCGCTCGACGATGAGGGTGTTCACCTGGGGGAGGTCGAGGCCGGACTCGATGATGGTGGTGGCCACCAGCACGTCGTGGGCCCCGTTCCAGAAGTCCAGCATGACCTGCTCCAACTGCCCTTCGTTCATCCGGCCGTGGGCCACGGCGTAGCGGGCGTCGGGGACCAGGCCTCGCAGGCGGGCCAGGGCGTTGTCGATGGACTCGATGCGGTTGTGCACGTAGAAGACCTGGCCCTCGCGCAGCAACTCCCGGCGGATGGCCGCCGCCACCTTCTGCGAGTCGTAGGGGCCCACGAAGGTGAGGATGGGGTGGCGGTCTTCCGGCGGCGTGGTGATCCGGCTCACCTTGCGGATGCCGGTCAGGGCCATCTCGAGAGTGCGCGGGATGGGAGTGGCGGTCAGGGTGAGGACGTCCACCGAGGTGCTCCGCTCCTTGATGCGGTCCTTGGCCGCCACCCCGAAGCGCTGCTCCTCGTCGACCACCAGCAGTCCCAGGTTGCGGAACCGGATGTCTTCGCTGAGCAGGCGGTGGGTGCCGATCACCAGGTCCACCTCGCCGCTCTCCAGGCCGGCGACCACCGCCTGCTGCTGTCGGGGGCCGAGAAAGCGGCTGAGCACCTCCACCCGCACCGGGTAGGGGGCCAGGCGGGTGGTGAAGGTCTGGTGGTGCTGCTGGGCGAGGAGGGTGGTGGGCACCAGCACCGCCACCTGCTTGCCGTCCTGCACCGCCTTGAAGGCGGCCCGCAGCGCCACCTCGGTCTTGCCGAAGCCCACGTCGCCGAAGACGAGACGGTCCATAGGCTCGGGGGATTCCATGTCCTCCTTGACCTCGGCGATGGCGGTGATCTGGTCGGGGGTCTCCTCGAAGGGGAAGGCCGACTCGATCTCCTGCTGCCACGGGGTGTCGGGGGTGAAGGCGTGACCCTCGACCCGGGCCCGGGCCCGGTGGAGGGCCACCACCTCTTCGGCCACCGCCGCCACCGCCCGGCGCACCCGACCTTTGGTGCGCTCCCAGTCGGCGCCGCCCATGCGGGAGAGGCGCGGCGCCTCTCCACCGGCGTAGGGGCGCACCGCCGCCAGCTGGTCGGTGGGCACGTACAGGCGGTCCTGCCCGGCGTAGGCCACCAGCAGGTAGTCGCGCTCGACGCCGGCCACCGTCCGGGCGACCAGGCCTTCGAAGCGGCCGATGCCGTGGCGGTGGTGGACCACGTAGTCCCCCGGCGTCAGGTCGGCGTAGCCCGCCGCCGCCGTCCCCCGGGCCGGCGGCCCCGGACGGCGGTGGGCGCGCCTCCGGCCGGCGATCTCCTGCTCGCCGAGGACGGCGACCTCGTCGGTGACGAAGCCGCGGTGCACCCCGGTGGAGAGGACGATCGACTCCCGGCCGGAGAGCGCCTCGCCGCGGGCGAGGCCCACGCCCTGTTCCGCCAGCACCCGGGCCACCCGGTCGGCGGCGGGCACGCCGTCCATGGCCACCACCACCTGGATGCCCCGGCCGAGCAGGCGCCGGATGCCGGCCGCCACTGCTTCGGCGTCGCCGGGGACGGCGTCCAGGCCGGAGACCGCCAGGGCCTCCTCCCCCGGCCCCGCCGCCAGCGCCGGGGCTTCGAGGACGGGACGTTCGCCGGGGTCGAGCGACAGGTAGAGCGTGGGGTGGCTCCCCGCCTCGGGCGCGCCCGGGCCCCAGGTGGGCGCCAGGGCCGCCGCCAGTTCCGCCTCCTCGCGGCGCAACTCCTCCGACCGCTCGGCGGCGCGCCCCGGGTCGAAGACCACCACGGTGGTGCCCGCCGCCGCCTCGGCGAAGGCACTGCGCTCCGGCGCCAGCCAGGGGAGCCACGACTCCATGCCGGAGAAGGAGATGCCGTCGGCCAAGCGGTCCCAGGTCGATGCGGCCCAGGCCTCCTCGCGGCTCAGGAGGGCCGCGGCCGCCCGCACCACGGCGTCGGGGCGCAATTCGCGCGCCGGGTAGGCCACCAGGGCCTCCAGGCGGTCGGTGGAACGCTGGTCGCCCACCGAGAACGCCCGCACCTCCTCGACCCGGTCACCCCAGAAGTCCACCCGAACGGGGTGCCTGCCGTGGGCCGGGTACACGTCCACCAGGCCTCCCCGAACCGCCATCTCCCCCCGGGCCTCCACCCGGTCGGTGCGGTGGTAGCCGGCGGCCACCAGGGCGGCGCTCAGCGCTTCCAAGCGCAGGTCGTCCCCCGGGTGCACCACCACCGGCCCCACCGGCGACGGGCTCACCCGCTGGGTGACGGCCCGCACCGAAGCCGCCACCAGTCCCGGCCCGCCCTGCGCCAGACGGTGCCGGGCCACCGCCCGGGCCCCCATCACCTGCACGCTGGGAGAGACGTACTCGAAAGGCAGGGTCTCCCAGGCGGGCAGGTGGCAGGCGGAGACGAAGAGCGCCGCGTCGTCGGCCAACTCCTCGGCGTCGCGCTCCCCCGGCAGGACCGCCAGCACCGGACCCCGGGCGGCCAGGGCGGCGGCCAGATAGGCGCGCAGGCCCGCAGGCACCACCAGGCGGCCGGGGACGGTCGGGCGGTGCCGCCAGCGGTCCAGGAGCAGAGCCAGCGGGGGCGGCATGCGAACCCGAAGGCTACCGCCGCCTCAGCCGGGCGGGTCGGGGCCGGTGGGCAGCACGGGGTCGACGAGGCGGGCCCGCACGTCGGGCCGCAACGGCTCGGGCCCCGGGCGGAAGGCGCTCCCATCGGGACGGAGGAAGGTGAGGCGGCGGTCGGGGTGGCCGGCGAGCCGCCAGCCGCCCTCGTGCACCAGACGATGATGATGACCGCACAGGGTCACCAGATTGCTGAGGATCGGATAGTTGCACTTCCCCAAGGCGGCCTCGCCACCACTCGTGGCTCGCTCCGAGGGATCTCAGACGGTTCCTGCCCGCAGGACTGCGGGCGTTGTCACGGCTATCGCCGGCACGATCCGACGATCCGAACCAGGCTCAGCTTCCCCAACCGCAGCCAGTCCACCTCTCGCAAGGTCAGTCCGATCTTGTCGCGAATGGCCGTCGACTCGACAAAGACCTCGTAGTCCAGATCGCAGGCCCCTAGGGAGGGGGTTTCGCCCCTCCAGGCCGCAACCCACTGCCACCCATAGAAGACGCTTTGGGAAGCCCAGACGGGCTGCAGGCCGGCGGGCACCATGATGTCGGAGGCAGCCGGAGCCGGCGACGGCCCGACGAACTCGGCCGCCAGGTCATGGCCGGTCGCGTAGAGGCCCTTGTCAGTGGGGTGGTAGCCGGCGGGCATCGTCACTGTGGACAACAACTCCGAGTGGGTGGCACAACCCGCCAGCAGCAGCATGGCGATGCCAACGATCCCGATGAGGCCGAGTCGCAAACGGGTGTCCATTGGAGATCCCATGCCTGAGGCTAGCGGAGGGACCCTGGAGCGCCGGGCTGAGACTCCACACAGCCGTAAACAGCCCTGCCGCCAGTACCGCGCCGGGTTGCCGAGGTCGGTCGGCCCGCCGTCGGCCCAGTGCACCAGATGATGCAGATGCACCCAGCGGGTGCGCTCGCATCCCGGGAAGCGACACCCCTGGTCGCGGTGCCGGACATTCCTTGCCAGCCAGGGAGGGATGGTGCGGGCGGACCGGCCGATGCCCACGGTGGCGCCGTCGGGCCCCTCGGCGACCGTCTCGAGGCGAGCGTCGCAGGCGAGACGGCGAACCGCCACCCCCGACAGCGCCGGGCCGCCCTCCACCTCGCCGGCGCCGTCGCCCGCAAACAGCGCCTCGGCATCGACGTGGACCACCAGGGTGGGAGGCGCCGGATCGGTGGCGGCCAAACGCATCTCGGCCAGTTCGACCAGGGCGTCGGCGTAGCGGGCGTGAGCGGGGTCGAACATCCCGTTCTCGGGGCGGCGCGGGGAGCGGCCGGCCACCGTCTCGAGCGCCCGGGCCACCAGCGCCCCCTGCTCCGCCGGCAGATACCCGGCCAGGCGCCACTGCGCCCCGCGCCGCTCGGTCCACCAACGCACCGAGCGGATGGCTTCGCCGCCCCGGCCCGACGCCTCACGGCGGCGCCGCGCCTCGCGCTCGAGTTGAGCCGCCGAAGCCCCCAGCGCCTCGGCCAGCACGGCGGCTTCGGTGGCACAGGTGGCCACCTCGGCCGCCGCCCGGACCTGATCCCACGACAGCCGCCCTTCCTCGAAAGCGGCGGCGATGGCGGGCAGGAAGCGCAGCCGGGAGGCCGTCTCGCACCATGCGGAGGCGCTGCCGTACGCGATCCCGAGCCGGGCCACCAGCCAGGCGGCCATAGAAGTGGCGCCGTCGGCGGCCCAAAGGCGCCGGCCGTCGATGGCCGCCACCACCTTGAGCATCGCCCGGCGGATGGCGCACTCGGCAGCATGCAGTTGGGCCACGGCCTCGGTGAGGTCGTCGGCTGGGCACGAGGCGAGGAGTGAAGCATCCATGGCTGAACCTGCGCCCAAGGTATCCGGCGGGTGAGACAGATCCGAGCCGCCGGAGGTGACGCAACTCCACCCCAGGGTGCGGTTCCCTTCCCCGCCGCGGCGGGGTGAGCAGCGGACGGCTCTCCCTTCCCGGTCCAGCGGGAGGGGTTTGGGGGGAGGGAAGCGGAGGGCGCGGCTGAGGTCTGCGTGTTCGGCTTCCCCCTCCGGCGGCTCCCAGAACCTCGCCGCCACCTCCCCCGCTGGGGCGAGGGAGGAGAAGGGGGCTTCCCCCTCCGGCCGAGGGCTCCCCCCTCCCGCCCCAGCGGGAGGGGGTCGGGGGGAGGGAAGCGGAGGGCGCGGCTGAGGTCTGCGTGTTCGGCTTCCCCCTCCGGCGGCTCCCAGAACCTCGCCGCCACCTCCCCCGCTGGGGCGGGGGAGGGAAGGGGGGCTTCCCCCTCCGGCCGAGGGCTCCCCCTCCCGCCCCAGCGGGAGGGGGTTGGGGGGAGGGAAGCAGAGGACGCGGCTGAGGTCTGCGTGTTCGGCTTCCCCCTCCGGCGGCTCCCAGAACCTCGCCGCCACCTCCCCCGCTGGGGCGGGGGAGGAAAAGGGGGCTTCCCCCTCCGGCGGCTCCCAGAACCTCGCCGCCACCTCCCCTTTGTGTCAGTGTGTGGGGTGGGAGTAGGGCCCGGGGTTTGGCTCTCACCTCCCCTGTCTTCCCTGTTCGGGGGATGACATTGTGTCGGG
>VGBK01000007.1 GCA_016870535.1 Actinomycetota bacterium
TTCCCTGAGGCCGCAGCCGGCGAGCCGGCCGAGGCCCGGGCCGACCTGGGCTTCCTGTCGCCGGTGGTGCGCCGTCTGGCTGCCGAGCATGGGCTCGATCTGGCGTCGCTCCGGGGGACCGGTCGCGATGGGCGCATCACCCGCCAGGACGTGCAGGCGGCGATCGACGCTCGGACGCGTGGTGAAGCCCCGGTTGTCGTCCCGCCCGTTCCGACCGAGCCTGTGGTCCTTGCGCCGACTCCCGATGCCCTACCCGAGTCCCCGGCTGAGGTCCCGGCCACCCCGCCCGCCCCGGCAGCCATGCCCGTCGTGGAGATCCTGCCGGCGGCGGTCCCGGAGGCGGAGGTCCCGGAGGCGGAGGAACGGGAGGCCGAGGAAGAGGCCGAGGAAGAGGCCGAGCCTATGGAGCCGCCGAAGAGGGTGGGCCTGGGCCGCGGCCTGGAGTCCCTGATCCCCCGGGCGGAGCCGGCTGCCCCCGCGCCTCCGCCGGCGCCCGCCCCTCCGGTGGCCGTTCCTGCCGCGGCCCCCGCCCCGGCCGCGGCGGAGGGACCGCCGGCGCGGATCCCGCTGCGTCCGGGGGATCGGGTCGAGGATCCCAGCCGGCTGCGCTTGCGGATCGCCGAGCACATGGTGGCCAACCGGCGCACCGCCGCCCACGTCTGGACGGCGGTCGAGGCCGACTTCGAAGTGGTGGAACGGGTGCGTCGCTCCCACCAGGAGTCGTTCAAGGCGCGCGAGGGCTTCTCTCTCACCTACCTGCCCTTCATCGCCCGGGCCACCATCGACGCTCTGGGGGCCTTCCCGGTGGTGAACTCCTCCTTCTACCTGGAGGAGAAGAAGGTGGTGCTCCACGGGGTGGTGAACCTGGGGATCGCCGTGGACCTCGACCAGCGCGGCCTCATCGTCATGAACCTCCCCAACGCCGACGGCATGCGGATGCGGGAACTGGCCCGGCGCATCCGGGCCGTGGCCGAGAAGGCGCGCCGCGGGGACCTCACCCCCGACGACGCCGCCGGGAGCACCTTCACCATCACCAACCCCGGCCCCTACGGGTCGTTGATGTCGGCTCCCATCATCAACGTGCCGGAGGTGGCGATCCTCTCCACCGACACCGTGGCCAAGCGGCCGGTGGTGGTGACCGACTCCACCGGGGCCGACGCCATCGCGGTGCACCACGTGGGGTATCTGGGCCTGACCTGGGACCACCGCGCTTTCGACGGGGCCACCGCTGTGCTGTTCCTTCGGCGGATCAAGGAGACCCTCGAGACCCGGGACTGGGAGCAGGAACTGGCGTGACGGCGCTCCGGGCCCGCTGGCTGGGGCGGCTGCCCTACCGCGAGGCCTGGGACCTGCAGCGCGCCTTCCACGAGGGCAGGGCGTCGGGGCGCGCCGCCGCCGACTACCTGCTGCTCCTGGAGCACCCTCCCACCTACACCCTGGGCACCGGAGCCGACGAGGCCAACCTGCTTGCCCCGGCCGGTGAGCTGGCCGGCCGGGGGGCCGAGGTGCTGCGCGTCGACCGGGGCGGCGATGTGACTTACCACGGGCCGGGCCAATTGGTGGGCTATCCCATCGTCCACCTGGGGGAGCGGCCCGACGTGGTGGCCTACGTGCGGCGGCTGGAGCGGGGGCTGATCGGCGCCCTGGCCGATCTGGGTCTGGAATCGTGGACGGAGCCCGGCTACACCGGGGTCTGGACCGAGCAGGGCAAGGTGGCCGCCATCGGGGTCCGCGTCGCCCGGGGGGTAACCATGCACGGCTTCGCCATCAACGTGGCGGATGACCTCGACGGGTTCCGTGACATAGTCCCCTGCGGCCTGGCGGGCCGCCCGGTGGCCTCGGTGAGCGGCCTGGCCGGGCGACGGGTCTCGATCGAGGAAATGGTGGAGGCCGTCGTCCCCCACTTCGTCGCCGCCTTCGGGCACGCCGGAGTGGAGACGCAGGCGGCGGCCTACCCGCCCGGCTCCGGGCGGAAGGACCACTCGTTCGAAGTGGACCGCCTCGTGGCCGCCGGCACCTTCACCCCGCAAGGAAGGGCGGCGGTTCCCCTCACGGTCGGCAGGCGCCTGGCGGGAGAGCCGGATCGGCCGCCCTGGATGAGGGTGCGGGCCGACCTGGGGGCCGGCTACCGGAGCGTGCGCGGCCTGGTGGAGGGCCTGGAACTGCACACCGTCTGCCGGGAGGCGGGTTGCCCCAACATCTACGAGTGCTGGGCGGCGGGGACGGCGGCCTTCCTGCTGCTGGGCGAGGTGTGCACCCGGGCCTGCTCGTTCTGCGAGGTGACCACCGGCCGCCCGGGGCCTCCGGACCCGGCCGAGCCGGAACGGGTGGCAGAGGCGGTAGCCCGCCTCGGTCTGCGTCATGCCGTCCTGACATCGGTGGACCGTGACGACCTGCCCGACGGCGGGGCGGGGGTCTTCGCCGCCGCCATCCGCCGCATTCGGGAGCGGGTGCCGGCGTGCGCCGTCGAGGTCCTCGTCCCCGACTTCAAGGGCGACGCCGCCGCCCTGGGCCTCGTCCTGGAGGAGAAGCCGGAGGTGCTGAACCACAACGTGGAGACGGTGGTGCGCCTGCAGCGCGAGGTGCGCACCTCAGCCAACTACGGGCGCTCGCTGGCGCTGCTCGCCCGGGCCCGGCGAGTGCGGCCCGACGGCCTGGTGAAGTCGGGGCTCATGGTCGGCCTCGGCGAGACCAACGAGGAAGTCCTCGGGGCCCTGGCCGACCTGAGGGCGGTGGGAGTGGACATCGTCACCATCGGGCAGTATCTGCGGCCTACCGCCCGGCACCGCCCCATCCACCGCTACGCCGCTCCGGAGGAGTTCGACTCGTTTCGGGCGCACGGCGCCGCCCTGGGCCTGCGGTGCGTCGAGGCCGGCCCGCTGGTGCGGTCCTCCTATCACGCCGGGGAGGAGCGAGTGGCGGTAGGCTGAACGCCCCATTCAAGAATTGCATTCCCGTCTGCCGATGGTTGGGTGCAAGCGAGTAGAGGAGGCGCGGATGAGGCGGCGCACGATGATCCTGGCGGCGGCGGTCCTGGCGCTGCTGCTGCCGGCGCTGGCGGCCGGAGCCTACGGCGGCGGCGGCGGTGGTGATTCGGCCAACGGGATCCGCGGCACCATCACCGACACCGCCGGGAAGCCGATCGAGTACATCGGCGTGCGCGGTTTCAAGCAGGTGGCCGGCGGATGGGAGGAAGCCTTCTTCTCCTGGACGGGGGCCGACGGGACCTACCAGATGCCGTTCTGGGGCAAGGCGGTCACCGTGAAGCTGTACTTCTTCCAGAAGCACGTGAGCGAGGAGGATGCCACCTGGCGGCCCGAGTGGTACCACGACGCCGCCAGCATCGAGGCGGCCACTCCCATCACGGTGTCCGGCGCCGCCTGGGTCCGGGCCGATGCCGTGCTGGCCGGCCCCGGCTCCATCAAGGGGCGGGTCACCACCGCCGCCACCGGGGCCCCCATCGCCGGCATCCGGGTGCAGGCCCACCCGGCCGATGACGGCCGCGGGCGCGCCGCGTCGGCGCGATGCGAGGAAACCGGTGCGATCACCGGCGCCGACGGCCGCTTCACCCTGACCCCACTGCGGGCGGGGAACTGGGTGGTGGAGTTCCGCGATCCCAACAAGCAGTGGTCCGACCAGTGGAGCGGCGGGGGCATGGTCGAGGACCTGGCCCAGTCCGTGGCGGTGAGATCGGGCGCCGCCACCACGGTGAATGCCGCCCTGGTCCCCGGCGGCGGGGTGGCGGTGGTGCCCACCCTGGCCGAGACGGGCAAGGCACTGGTTGCCAAGGGGGGCGAAGCCGGCCTGGGCGAAGTGTGCGTCGACGCCTTCGACCCGGCCGGGAGCCTGGTCGCCGGGCGGCGTGACATCTGGGACTGGAAGTTCGTGCTTCCGGCGGGGGACTACTACTTCCGCTTCACCGACTGCACGGCCCCGGTGGACTATGCCACCACCTGGTATCCGTCGGCTTCCTCCCGGCAGGACGCCGAGTCGATAGCGGTGCGCGTCGGGCAGTGGAACGGAACCTTCTTCATCTACACCGCGGGCCGCTGCGCCGGGAAGGTGCCCACCATCGTGGGCACCCCCAAGGCCGACATCCTGCTGGGTACGGCCGGGCGCGACGTCATCTCGGCCGGCGCGGGCGACGACGAGGTGCGAGGCCGGGGAGGGGATGACATCATCTGCCTGGGCCCCGGCAACGACGCCGCCTGGGGCGGCCCCGGGGCCGACCTGATGATCGGCGGGGAGGGCAACGACGTCATACAGGGTGGCCCGGGGCCCGACCGCCTGCGCGGCGGCCCCGGCGACGACGTGCTGCGCGGTGGCCGCGGGGCCGACACGCTGGTCGGCGGCGCGGGCTTCGACCGCCTCTTCGGCGGGTTGGGCAAGAACACCTGCCGGCTCGGGGAAGTCGAGCGAAGCTGCTGAGAGCCGGAGCAGCGGGGGCGGGGCGGCCACCGGCCGCCCCGCGCCGGGCCACCGGCTAGCCTCCGCTGCCTTGGTCCCCTTCGACTACCCTGCCCGGCTGAGGCGGGCCCGCGAACTCATGACGGCTCGCGGGGTCGATGCGCTGCTGCTGTCGGTCGGCGCCGACCTGCCCTACTTCACCGGGTACCGGGCCATGCCCCTCGAGCGGCTCACCATGCTGGTGCTTCCCGTGGACGCCCCGGCCACACTGGTCCTCCCGGCTTTTGAGGCGCCGCGAGTGACGCCCCTCCCCGGCGTCTTCTCTCTGGAGCCTTGGGAGGAGACCGACGACCCGCTCTCCCTGGTGGCCGGCCTCTGCCGATCCGCCCGGCGGCTCGGCGTGGGGGATACCACCTGGTCGGTGTTCCTGCTGGGACTGCAGTCCAGCCTGGCCGGGGCCGAGTTCTCGGCCGCCTCGGCCCTCGTCGGCGAACTGAGACGCCGCAAGGACGCTGGCGAGGCGGATCTCCTGCGGCAGGCCGGGGCGGCGGCGGACCGCGTAGTGGCCCGCCTCGACCACACCCGCTTCGCCGGCAAGACCGAGCGGGAACTGGCAGCGGAGATCGCCGCCATGGTGGTGGCCGAGGGGCACGAGTCGGCGGCGTTCAGCATCGTGGCCTCGGGCCCCAACGGCGCCTCGCCGCACCACGAGGCCGGCAGCCGGGTGATCTCCCCCGGCGATGCCGTCGTGGTCGACTTCGGAGGCCGCCTCCACGGGTACCACTCCGACATCACCCGCACCTTCTTCGTGGGAGATCCGCCCGCCCGGGTACGGAAGGTCCACGCCGTGGTGGCCGCCGCCCAGGAGGCGGGGGTGGCGGCCAGCGGCCCGGGCGTTCCCGCCCAGGAGGTGGACCGGGCCGCCCGCCGGGTGATCGCGGCGGCCGGGTTCGGCTCCCACTTCACCCATCGCACCGGCCACGGCATCGGCCTCGAAGAGCACGAGGCCCCCTATCTGGTGGAGGGCAACGCCGTGCCCCTCGAGCCGGGCATGGCCTTCTCGGTGGAGCCGGGCGTCTACCTGCCGGGCGAGTTCGGCGTCCGCCTCGAGGACATCGTCCTGGTGACCGGGGGCGGGGTGGAGCGCCTGAACGGGGCGCCGCGCCACCTGCACTCGGTGGACTGAATCCGGCACCGGTTAGCCTGGGCCGTCGTCGGGCGAGCAGGTGAGGTCATGACCCGCAGCGTGGAGCAACTGGCAGTGGACACCATCCGGGCGCTCTCCATGGACGCCGTGCAGCAGGCCAACTCGGGGCACCCCGGGATGCCCCTCGGCATGGCCGACATCGGGGTGGTGCTCTGGACGCAGTTCCTCCAGGTGGACCCCGGCGACCCCACCTGGCCCGACCGGGACCGTTTCGTGCTCTCCAACGGCCACGGCTCGATGCTCCTCTACAGCCTGCTCCACCTGGCCGGCTTCCCGCTCTCCATGGACGACCTGAAGGCTTTCCGCCAGTGGGGGTCGCCCACCGCGGGGCACCCGGAGCGCCACCCCGGATTGGGCATCGAGACCACCACCGGCCCCCTGGGACAGGGCCTGGCCACCGCGGTGGGCCTGGCCGCCGCCGAAGCGCACTTGCGGGCGGTGTTCGGGCCCGACCTGGTGGACCACCGCACCTTCGTCTTCGCCGGCGACGGTTGCCTGATGGAGGGCATCTCGTCGGAGGCGGCCTCGCTGGCGGGGCACCTGGCCCTGGGACGGCTCATCGTGCTCTACGACGACAACCGCATCTCCATCGAGGGTCCCACCAGCCTGGCCTTCACCGAGGATGTGGCCGGCCGGTTCGCCGCCTTCGGTTGGCAGACGCTGACCGCCGACGGCCACGATCGGGCCGCGGTGGCGGCGGCCATCGGCGAGGCGGTGGCCGACGAGTCCCGCCCCTCGCTCATCGCCTGCCGCACCCACATCGCCTACGGGGCGCCCACCAAGCAGGGCTCCGCCGAGTCCCACGGGTCCCCCCTGGGGGAGGACGAGATCGCCGGGGCCAAGGAGGCGATGGGCTGGCCGGCCGGCCGCCGCTTCGAGGTCGATCCGGCGGTGCGCGCCTTCTTCGCCGCGGCTATGGCTCGGGGAGCGGCCGCCCGCCGGTCCTGGGAGGAGCGGCGGGACCGCCGGTTCGCCGCCGACCCGGAAGGGGCGGCCCTCTGGCGGCAGTACTGGGAGCCGGGCCGAGCGGAGGTGGGGCCGGTACCGGGATTCGAGGCGGGGAAGGCGCTGGCCACCCGCGCCGCCTCGGGCAAGGTGATCAACGCCCTGGCGGGGCCCCTGCCCGGCCTGGTGGGCGGGTCCGCCGACCTGGCCCCCTCGAACAACACCCTGATCGCCGGGTCCCCGGACTTCCAGAAGGGCAGCCCGGAGGGGCGCAACTTCCGCTTCGGAGTGCGGGAGCACGCCATGGGGGCCATGGTGAACGGCCTGTCCATCCACGGCGGCCTGCGCGGCTACGGGGCCACCTTCATGGTGTTCAGCGACTACCTGCGCCCGGCCTTGCGCCTGGCGGCCCTGATGGAGGCGCCGAGCATCTTCGTCCTGACCCACGACTCGGTGCTCCTCGGGGAGGACGGCCCCACCCACCAGCCCATCGAGCACCTGGCCGCCCTGCGGGCCATCCCGAACCTCTGGGTGGTGCGTCCCGCCGACGCCGGCGAGACCGCCGAGGCCTGGGAGTTGGCCCTGAACCGCGTCGACGGCCCCACGGCCCTGGTCCTGTCGCGCCAGAACCTTCCGGTGCTCGACCGCGCCGGCAAGGAGGGCGGAGTGCACCGCGGCGGCTACGTGCTGCGCGACGGAGCCGACGCAGTGCTGGTGGCCACCGGGTCCGAGGTGTCCCTGGCCCTGGGTGCCGCCGACGTGCTGGCCGCGGAGGGGCGCAGCCTGCGGGTGGTGAGCCTGCCCTGCTGGGAGGCCTTCTTCGCCCAGGACGAGGCCTATCGGCTCTCCGTGCTGGGGGAGGGCCTGCCCCGAGCCTCATTGGAGGCGGGATCCACCTTTGGATGGGAGCGTCTCACCGGGGCGGGCGGGCTCAACCTGGGCATCGACCGCTTCGGCGCTTCGGCGCCGGCCGAGCGCCTCGCCGTCGAGTTCGGCCTGACCCCGGAGGCAGTGGCCGCCCGGCTGCGGGCCTGGCTGGGGTAGGCACCGCCGGTGGCGCGCCGCCGCCATAATCAGCCCATGCAGCACCTGTACCACGTCGCCGCCGGGGGCGACCGGGCGGAGGCGGCCGAGCCGGCCGAGCTGGCAGCGGTGAGGACGGCGGGAGGGTGGTGCTGGCTCGACGTGGTGGACTTCACCGTCGAAGAGGCGTATGCCCTGGGCCGCGCCTTCGGGTTCGATGCCATCGCCATGGAGGACGTCACCGACCTGGGGGAGTTCCCCAAGGTGGACGCGTACGCCGGGCACACCTTCGTGGTGGCTCACGGGGTGGCCGCCGACCCCACCCGCCTGCGCACTGCCGAGTACGACGCGTTCATCGGCCCCGGGTACCTGGTGACCTTCCACCGCGAGGACCTGCCCGAGTTCGCCTGGGTGCGGGAGCGGATGCGCGAGCCCGGATGGCTGGCCGGAGTCGGGCCCGACCAGTTGTTCGCCCGCATCGCCGAAGCCGGGGCGGCTCGTTTCGAACCGCTGATCGCGGGCCTGGAAGAGGGAGTGCTGGACACGGAGGCTCGAGCCCTGGCCGGGGACCAGACCGTGGTCGGCGACGTGCAGGCGTTGCGCCGCGACGCCCTCATGCTGCGCAAGATCGTCGGCCCACTGCGGGACACCTTCATGCGCCTGGGTTCGGAAGCCCTGGAGGGAGTGGGCGAGCGCGCCCGTCTGCGCTTCCAGAGCGTGCGCGACCACCACTTCCGCATCGCCGAGTCGCTCGACACCGCCCAGGCAGTGCTCGGGGCGGTGCTGGAGACCTACCGCAGCACGGTGGCGGAGCATGCCAACGACGTCATGAAGGTGCTCACCGTGTTCGCCGCCGTCCTGCTGCCGATGTCGCTGGTGGCGGGCGTCTACGGCATGAACTTCGCCCGCATGCCCGAACTCGGGTGGCGGCTCGGCTACCTGTGGGCCCTGGGGGTGATGGCGCTGATCGGCCTGGGTCTGTGGCTCTACTTCGTCCGCCGCGGCTTCGTCGGCGCGCCGCGCTGGCGGCGGGCGCCACGGGTTCTCGGCCGCGGCCTGGTGGACCTCGTGCGCCTGACCCTCAAGCCGATAGCCGGTGTGGCCGAGTGGCTCGCCGGGCGTCCGGGACGTGCTTTCGGGAAGGCGGTGGACGATGAAGAACTGGCGCCGCAGTAGTCCGGCAAGGGGGTCGGCGACGGCCGGGCGGGCGGCGGCCGTGTTCCCCACCCCCGGGCAGGTGCCGCCGGAGCACCGGCTGCCCGGGCAGTTGGAGCAGTCCGAGTACCTGGTGGGCGGCCGGCTGCGGACCTGGAAGGGCCCGATGCAGGAGGTCTTCTCCCCGCTGCTGATGCGTCACGGGTCGGCGCGCCGCCGGGTGCGTCTCGGGGCCTACCCGCTTCAGGGGGCGAAGGAGTCCCTCGCCGCGCTGGCCGCGGCCACCCGCGCCTACGACCACGGCCGGGGCGCCTGGCCCACCCTGCCGGTGGCGGAGCGCATCCGCAGCGTCGAGGCCTTCGCCGGCGCCATGGCAACGCGCCGCGCCGAGGTCGTCCGGCTGCTCATGTGGGAGGTGGGCAAGTCGCTGAGCGACTCCGAGAAGGAGTTCGACCGCACCGTGGACTACATCCGGCGGACGGTCGACGCCCTGAAGGACCTCGATCGGGTGTCGTCGCGCTTCGTCATCGAGGAGGGGGTCTTCGCCCAGATCCGCCGGGCCCCGCTGGGGGTGGCGCTGTGCATGGGGCCCTTCAACTACCCCCTCAACGAGACCTTCACCACCCTGATCCCCGCTCTCATCATGGGAAACACCGTCGTGTTCAAGCCACCCAAGCTGGGCGTGCTGCTGTGGCGGCCCCTGCTCGAGGCCTTCCGCGACTGCTTCCCGCCGGGGGTGGTCAACACCGTTTACGGCGAAGGGGCCGCCGTGGTGGGGCCGCTGATGGAGTCGGGGGGCGTCGACGTGCTGGCCTTCATCGGCACCAGCCGGGTGGCCGACATCCTCAAGCATCAGCACCCCCGGCCGCATCGGCTGCGCAGCGTCCTGGGCCTCGACGCCAAGAACCCGGCCATCGTGCTGGCCGACGCCGACCTGGGCAATGCGGTGGGGGAGTGCTTGCTGGGCGCCCTGTCCTTCAACGGGCAGCGCTGCACCGCCCTGAAGATCCTCTTCGTGCACTCCTCGATAGCCGATGAGTTCGTCGGCCGCCTGGCCGCCGCGGTGGACGCCCTGCCCGTGGGCATGCCCTGGGAACCGGGGGTGTGGGTGACCCCGCTGGCGGAACCGGGCAAGCCCGCCTACCTCAGGGACCTGGTCGACGACGCCCTCGGCAAAGGGTCCGCGATCCGCAACGCCGCCGGGGGCACGGTGCACGGCACCTACTTCCACCCGGCGGTCCTGTACCCGGCGGCGGGGGGGATGCGGGTGTGGGACGAGGAGCAGTTCGGCCCGGTGATCCCGGTAGTGCCCTTCGACGACATCGCGGCACCGTTGGACTACGTGGTCCACTCGCCGTTCGGCCAGCAGATCAGCCTGTTCGGAACCGGCCCGGCGGCCGTGGCCCGTCTCATCGACCCCCTGGTGAATCAGGTGTGCCGGGTGAACCTCAACAGCCAGTGCCAGCGGGGGCCCGACGCTTTCCCTTTCACCGGGCGAAAGGACTCCGCCGAGGGGACCTTGTCGGTCACCGACGCCCTGCGGGTGTTCAGCATCCGCACCCTGGTGGCGGCCAAGGGGAGCGAGGCCAACAAGGAACTGGCCGCGGCCATCGTCCGGGGCCGTCGCTCGTCGTTCCTGTCGACCGACTTCATCTTGTAGGCGCCTCCCTCGCGGGGCGGCACCCGTCTTTCCGGAGGCGGCCGACCTACCATGCAGGCTTGCAGAGCAAACGGAGGCTCTCATGGCCAACAAGGACAAGGGCGGCGGCCACGACAAGAAGGCGGCAGCCAAGACCCTGAAAGAGAAACGCCAGGCCAAGGCGGCCAAGAAGGCCAAGAAGGCCTAGCGGGCTTCCATGTCACTCCGGCCCGGGGTACCTCTCGGAGAGAGAGCCCCGGGCCGGGCCGCGCTCGAGGCCTTGCCGCTTGCCGGTCACCGGCATCCTGGTGCGATTCTGCGAGCAGACCCCGGGCGCACTCGTTGTGGCCGGGTGCGTGGGGGTGATCGCCGACCCCGTCTCGGCGGGGGCCTCCCATGGCAGATCGGCCCGGAAGTGGACCTCTGGACGGCCTTGGGGCCGGATTGGTGGGGACCGACCGCTTCGTCCCCAGGCGCGGTGACTCTGGGCCTGCCGTCGCGATGGGCGCTCTGCCGGCCGGCCGGTTCAGACCGACCCGGGCTCGTCGGCGGGTGCCCGGGCCGGGGCCACCCCGGTGTCTTCTGTGAGAGCCGGACCCGCCGCGCGGGCGCAGGTGCCGTCGCCCATCTGGATGACCTCGATGGTGTCGCCGGCATTCACGGGCCCTGCTTCCAGGACCACCGCGAAGATGCCCTCACGGGGCATGACGCAGTCGCCGGCCTGGTAGTAGATGGCGCACCTGGTGTGGCAGATCTTGCCGATCTGGGACAGTTCGACGAGGGTGTCGCCGATTCTGATCCTGGTGCCGATGGGGAGGGCGCAGAGGTCGATGCCTTCGGTGGTGATGTTCTCGGCGAAGTCGCCCGGACCGACGTCAAGTCCCTTCGCGCGCATGGTCTCGATGGACTCCAGCGCGAGAAGGGAGACCTGGCGGTGCCAGTCGCCGGCGTGGGCGTCGCCTTGGAAGCCGCGGTCGTGGATGAGCAGTCCGTGCCGACCGGGCTTCTTGCGGACGGTCTTTCGTTCCGACAGGTTGACGCTGCGCACGACCCCGGTCCGCGAGTCGCCGCGACTACTCGACATCTTCGGCTGCCTCCGTGCGAACCCAGCGGCCGGACTTGCCGCCCTCTTTCAGAGTCAGAGAGACGTCGGTGATGACCATGCCGCGCTCGGCCGCCTTGCACATGTCGTAGATGGTGAGCGCGGCGACCGAAGCCGCGGTGAGGGCCTCCATCTCCACGCCGGTCTTGCCGTGGGTCTCCACGGTGGCGGTGATGGCGACACCCGCCCGTCCTGGTGAGTGGTCGCCGCCGAAGCAGGGCTCAAGTTCGACCGCGACCTTGGTGAGTGGGAGCGGGTGGCAAAGCGGGATGAGGTCGCTGGTGCGCTTGGCGGCGGTGATCCCGGCGATGCGGGCGGTGGCGAAGACGTCCCCCTTGGGCGCTTCCCCGCTGGTGATCAATGCCAGGGTCTCGGGCCGCATGGTCACGAACGCCGTGGCGACGGCCCGGCGGCGGGAGACGGGCTTGCTCCCAATGTCGACCATCCGGGCCGCGCCGCGCTCGTCGAGGTGAGTCAGAGGCGAGTCATCGCTGCAGACGTCGCCGCTCATGGGTCAGCCTCCGATCTGGGACATGTGACGCCGGGTGCCGATCCGCTCGCCGTGGCTTCCGGGCTTGTGGCGCAGCGCCATGGCGATGAGAACGCGCACCCGCTCATCGTCGCCGGCGCGCAGCGCCTCGCGTGCGTCGAACTCGAGGTCGGAGAAAAGGCACGGGCGTAGCTTGCCGTCGGCAGTGAGACGCAGGCGCGAGCACTTGGCGCAGAAGTGTTCGGACAGCGGGGAGATGATCCCGATGGTGCCCGGCGCTCCGGCGAAGCGGTGGTAGCGCGCCGGGCCCCAGCCGCCGGGCGCGTCCGCTTCGGCGGGCAGAAGCGCGCCGATCCCCTGCTTGACGCCCCATGCCGAGATGGCGGCGAGGATCTCGTCGGCGGGCACGACGTCGTCGCGGGACCACGAAGTGACCGAGCACGACGGATGCTCTGCGGCTTCGGGGACCGCACCGACGGGCATGAACTCGATGAACCGCACGTGCAGCGGGCGGTCGAGGGTCATTCTGGCGAACCCGTCCAGGTTCTGCCCGAGTGAGCGCACCACGACGACATTCACCTTCACCGGGTCGAAGCCGGCGTCGAGGGCGGCGGCAATGCCCGCCAGGGCGTGCCCGAGGTTGCCGCCCCGGGTGATACGCGCGTACTCCTCGGCATCGAGCGAGTCGAGAGAGATGTTGACCCGCTGGAGCCCCGCCTCTCGCAGCGCCGGCGCGAACTTGGGCAGGAGCGTCCCGTTCGTGGTGAGGGCAATGGCTTCGATTCCCCGAGTCTCGCGAAGCCGTCGGATCAGGTCGAGGATGCTGGCCCGCACGAGAGGTTCGCCCCCGGTGAGCCGGATGCGGCCGATGCCTTGCTCGGCGGCGAGCGCGGCGAAGTGGGCGATCTCCTCCGGATTCAGGATCTCGGCATGGGGCTTCCATACCACACCCTCGGCGGGCATGCAGTACACGCAGCGCAGGTTGCACCGGTCGGTGACCGAGATCCGCAGGTAGTCGACCCGCCTGCCGAGAGCATCCGTTGCCATCAGGCTTCCCCCAGCCCCTCCACGGTGCGGTGCGCCGGGCCCGCCTTAGCGACGCGCCATGTCATGATCACTCAGAGTAACCCGGCCGCAAGGGCAGTTCTCTAGATGCTGAAGCCCAACTTGGCAAGGCGCGCCCGCACCGCCGGATCGGCGAGGAGGCCGGCGAGCGCCGCTACCGCCGGGCGGGAGCGGCGCTCCTCGGATACCGCCAGGTCGAAGCGCTCCTCTTGGAGGAAGAGGAAGCGAAGGCCGGCCGTCGCGGCGATTACGTCGAGGGTCACTCCCCAGTCGGCGCGCCCCTGGGCCACCGCGGCTGCGACGGCGTGGTGCGTGCGCGGCTGGTTGGTGTAGCCGTCGGGGCGCAGGTCGCCGAGCAGACGGTCGATGAGAACTCGGGTGCCGCTCCCCGGGTTGCGATTGACCATCCGGTGCCTTCCGTCCCGTACCGCCGCGAGCAAGCCGGCCAAATCGGGGACCTCGAGGCCGGGAGTGCCGGCGCGGAAGGCCACTCCCTGCCGTCGTCCGTACCCGCCGAGCAGCCCGATCCCGGGAGGAAGGAAGGGCCGGTTGTACTCGCCGGTAGCCTCATCCATCAGGTGGATCCCGGCGACATCGCCCTCTCCCCGGGCGAGGGCGGCCAGGCCGGCCGTGGACCCCACCTTGATCGACTTGACGACGAACCCTCGCTCGGCGAGCAGGCCGAGCAGAAAGTCGAGGCCGACGCAGTGGCTGCCGATGGCCACCAGGTCGGCCGGCCGTGCCCCCCGGTGGATGAGGCGCACCCCGACCCGCTCTCCCTCGGCGATGTACTCGGTGGCGGCCGGGATGCGCATGAAGCCGTCGGCCCGCCCAAAGGCGGTGACGCTGCCCGAACCGGCGCCGAGCGGGTAGGCGGTAAGGCCGGAGGGCCCCTCGACCAGGTCGACGAGCACGTACTCGGTTCGACCCGGTTCGGAGTTGATCCTGAACGGCGCCACCGCTTCGACCCTGGCGGCCTCCTCCTCCGGCCTTCCGGCGAGGCGGCGCAGCAGCGGAGCCACGAACTCATGAAAGGTGAATACCGCCGAGGTTGGGAAGCCCGGGAGAACCACCACGGGCCGGCCGGCAACGACGGCGAGGAGCACCGGCTTGCCCGGCTTGAGCGCGACCCCATGGACCACGACTCCGCGAGAGCCGGGCAGACGCCCGGCCAGGCGGTGCACCACCGTCGCGTTCAGGTCCCCCTCTCCCTTGGAGGTCCCGCCGGAAAGGAGCACCGCATCTACCGCGCCGGGTCCGACCAGCAGACGCTCAAGCACGGCCTCCAGTTGCGCCTCGTCATCGGGGACGATCCCAGCCGGAACGGGCTCGCCACCCGACTCGGCAACGGCGTCGAGCAGCATGCGCTGGTTGGAGTCGTACACCGAGCCCGTAGGCAGGGGTCTGCCCGGGGGAACGATCTCGTCGCCCGTGGACACGACTGCCACGCGCGGCCGGCCTACGACCTGCACCCGCTCGAGCCCTACTGCGGCCAACACCGCCGTCTCCCGCGAGGTGAGGCCCCGCCTTCGGAGCAGCACCAGGTCGCCCCGGCCGATGTCCGAACCGGCGAAGGTCACGTTGTCTCCGGGAGCTACCGGGCGCTGCACGTGGATGCCCGCTTCGTCGGGACGGGTCTGCTCCACCATGACCACCGCGTCGGCGCCTCGGGGGATCACCCCGCCGGTGGCAATAGGCACCGCCCAACCCGCCTCCACCCGGAAGCCCGGTGGTGGTTCTTGCCCGGCGGCCAGGGAGAGCTCGCTGAAGCGCAGCGCCACCGGCCGGAGCTCCTCGGCCCCGAAAGTGTCTGCGGCCCGCACCGCGAATCCATCGACGTTGCTGCGATCGAAGGCGGGGACATCGACGGGGGCTGTGATGTCGGCGGCCAGCACGCGCCCGCCAGCCTGCGCGAGGGGCACCCATTCCTCGGCCGGGGTCAAGTGAGCGCATGCTGCAGTGAAGCGACGGTGTGCCTCCGCCTCGTCGACCGCCTCGAGGAACTGGCGCTGTCTCATCCATCCCCCTCAGGCGGCTGGTAGAGATGGACCTCGACCTCCGTGCCTTCGGGATAGCCCTCCGATGCCTCCGGGATGACGACGAAGCCGTCGGCGCGGGTGACAGAGGAGAGGGCCGACGCTCCTCCGATGGCGACCGGCTCGACCCGACCCGAGCGCACCCGGACCCGGGCGTAGTCGGTGCGTCCTATCTGAGAGACCAGGCGGGCAGCCAGAGGGAGAGAGGCCACCCGGTAGGGCAGGGCCGCGGCGAGGCCTCCCAGGGTGCGGATCACCGGCCCGGCGAAGAAGTCGTAGGCCACCAGGCAGGACACCGGGTTGCCGGGGAGCAAGACGACCGGCGTGTCCCCGATGCGCCCGACGCCGGTGGGTGATGAGGGACGCATGGCCACTCCGTGAACCGTCAGGTGCCCCAACTCGGCGACGAGCACCGGGACCCAGTCCTCCCGACCGACGGAAGCGGCGCCGGCGGTGACGATCACCTCGGCTCCGGGCCGGCCCAGAGCCCGGCGCAGGGCTGCCGGGTCGTCGGGAAGCCGCAGAGAAGCCTCCACCACCCCGCCGTCGCGCTCGACCAACGCCGCCAGCATGGGTCCGTTGCTGTCGGTGATGCGATTCTTGGTAGGCCGGCGCCCGGCTGGAAGCAGTTCGTTCCCCGAGACGATGAGGCGCACTCGGGGGCGGCGGTAGACGGCGACCCTCGAACACCCAACGCTCGAGAGCAGGCCTACATCCTGTGGCAGCAGACGCCGTCCTGCAGAAACAACCTGGTCGCCGCGCCGCACGTCCTCGCCTACCCGTCCCACGTTGCGGCCCGCGGCGACGGCCGCTCTCACCTCGAGACGGCCGGCGACCTCCGAGGCCTCCTCGGCTCGAAGCACCGCGTCGGCCCCCGCGGGGAGAGCCGCCCCGGTCATGATGCGGCAGGCGGTGCCGGGCGCAAGCGGTCCGGGGGCAGGCCGACCGGGCATCGACTCGCCGCCGATGGTGAGAACGACCGGGTCGTAGGGTAAGGACCCGAAGGTATCGGCGGCGCGCAGGGCATAGCCATCCATGGTTGACCGGGCGAAAGAGGGAATGTCGACCCCGCTGATCACCGGGCCGGCAGCCACTCGTCCGGCGCACTCGGCCAGGGGCACCCTCTCGTCCGGCAGGGGACGCGCCCCTTCGAGGGCGGCGGCCAGTGCCTCGGCCACGCTGGCGCGTCGTCGGAAGCCGCGCATTCGCACGTCGTCGGCGCCACCCGCCACCGACGGCACCAGGCGCAGGGAGTCACCCGAAGCCAGGGGCACGGCAGCCCATGCCCTCCGGGGGAGAAGGCGGTCGCCGTGGAACACCAGCAGGTGCGGGGAGATCTCTCCGGCCCGGTCCACCAGCTGCGCTCGAAGGACAGGGTGGGCGGCGAAGAGGGACTCGAAGGCCTCGCCCAGCGTGCTGGCCGTCACCTCGACCTCAGCCGCCTCGCCCGCCGAGGGGAGCAGAACTGCGGGCAGCCTGATGGTCACCATGGCCTTATCGAACTTAGCATCGGTCGGCTCTCAAGCAGGCCCGACACGGTGGTCGGACGGCTCACCGCCGGCAAGCTGGCAGGCGTGACGCAGCGCGGGGCCGATGACCGCCAGCGACTCCTCTACCCCCCTCACCGACCCGGGCAGGTTCACCACCAGCGCTTCCCTCACCAAACCGGCGACCCCCCGCGAGAGCATGCCGTGGGGGTTGGTAGCGAAAGCGGCTGCCCGCATGGCCTCCGCCAGGCCCGGGGCTTGCCTCTCAATGACACGCCGGGTGGCCTCCGGCGTCTGGTCGCGCGGTGCCATCCCGGTCCCCCCGGTCGTCACCACGAGGCGCATTCCCTCCGCGAGGAAGCCCCTTATCCCCGCTTCCACCTCATCGAGGCCATCGGGAACTACGCGTACCTCGGCGTTGAACCCCCAACCTGCCAGCAACTCGGCGGCCCGCGGCCCGGACAGATCCTCGGCCTCCCCCCGGCTCGAGCGATCGCTGACGGTGAGCACTCCGGCTTTCATCCCATCCTCCTCCGGAAGAACCCCGAGGCGGCCGACAAAGGCGCATCGGTCCGAACGCCGCCGCTCGGCCCGACTCCGTCGCGGCCCATCACGGGGCGACTGCCCCCGGTGACACCACCAGCCACGGTTGCACTGGGGTTGCCGGATCGCTCTGCAACCGCGCACTGTGATCGGGCAGCGGCCACGTGCCCGGTCGCGACGGCACGCCTGCACAACAGAGGCTACACGCGTGCTTGCCGTCAAGGAGCGCCGTCGCTGCACAGAACACGGCTTGCCTCGCCGGGGGGCGTCCTTCGGGCGGCGACCGCCGCTCCCTTGGGACAGCAGCTCGCGTCACGCCCCGCGCTCGCCCTTTGTCCGGGCCAACGACGCAGCCGCTCTCAGTGCCATCTGTTCGTCGGGGGGTCTCATGCGCGCATCGAATCGAGGCGGGCGCCGACGGGCCCGGGGTTTGTCACTGGCGGGTGGTATGTAGGTGGGGTGTGCAGTGATACGAGGGACTGTGCTTGTGCGGTGTTGGCGGTCCGGCCTCGGGGTCTGTCCCCGGAGGGTCTGGCCGAGGGTCTGCGGCGTATCGGCGGGCTGTCGGCCCGGGTGGATGCTTGCCGGGCCGCGTACCTGGCGGAGGCCGAACGGGTCGCGGAGGATGAAGGCAACCTGGTCGCCCAGGTGAAGGAGGCTTCCTCCCAGCGGGTGCCGCAGGTGCTGGCCGCCTGGAAGCAGGCCACCGACCCCCCAGCCGCCGAGGTCGAAGCCGAAAGGCTGCATGAGCAACGGGCCCTACACCTGTCCAACCTCCAACTCCTCTGCCGCCGGCACGACCGAACCGCCGATGATCACCAGCCCGACCCGAGGCGGCAGTGAACCCCGCTGGTCGCCTGCTGGAGGCCCGGGTCTGGCCGGACCCGAGAGGGCCGCGGTGCCGCCCCAGCCCGTGCCGGGCACGGCCCCGTCCCGGGCGGCCGCCGCGGCGGCGAGGTTCGGCCTGCGAACCGCCGGAAGCGGGGACCGGGTGGTCTCGCCTCTCGCCGGGGCGCTCCCGGGCGACGACCCTCAGTCGCGTCGCGGCTCGATGTACCCCTGGTGCTCCAGGTGCAGGATGATCTGGTTGGCCGCTTCGTCGGGGCTGATGTCGGTGGTGTCGATCGCCAGGTCGGCGTCGGCCGGCTCCTCATAGGGGTCCGAGATGCCGGTGAACTCCTTCAGAATGCCGGCGCGAGCCTTGGCGTACAGGCCCTTGCGGTCCCGCTGCTCGCACACCTCCAGCGGTGTCGAGCAGTGCACCAGGATGAACCCGCCGAGCGGCTCGATGGTGCGGCGTACGTCCTTGCGCACCGAGTCGTAGGGAGCGATGGGGGCGCAGATGGCGATGCCGCCGTTCTTGGTGATCTCCGACGCCACGTAGCCGATGCGGCGGATGTTGATGTCCCGATGCTCCTTGGAGAAACCCAGCTCCGATGAGAGGTTCTTGCGTACCAGGTCGCCGTCGAGCAGGGTGACCGGGCGTCCCCCCATCTCCAGCAGCTTCACCTGGAGCACGTTGGCGATGGTGGACTTGCCCGACCCCGACAGGCCGGTGAAGAACACGGTGAACCCCTGGCGGCTGCGGGGCGGATGGGTGCGGCGCAGTTCTTCGGCCACCCTGGGGAAGGTGAACCACTCGGGGATCTCCCGGCCGTCGGCCAGGCGGGCCCGCAGTTCGGTGCCCGAGATCGAGAGGGTCTTGGCACCCTCGGGAACCTCGTCCTCCGGGACGTAGCGGTCCTCGTCGGGCAGGTAGACCACCATCTGAAAGGGAACCATGCCCACGCCGAGCTCGGCCTCGTACTGGGCCACCAGTTCCTGGGCGTCGTAGGGCCCGTAGAACGGCTTCCCGCTGGAGTCGCTGCCCGGCCCGGCATGGTCGCGCCCCACGATCAGGTGGGTGCAGCCGTAGTTCTTGCGGATGATGGCGTGCCACACCGCCTCCCGCGGGCCGCCGAGGCGCATCGCCAGCGGCAGCAGGGCCAGTTCGGCGGTGTTGGGCGGGTAGCGGTCCATGATCGCCTGGTAGGCCCGTACCCGGGTGTAGTGGTCCACGTCACCGGGCTTGGTCATCCCCACCACGGGGTTGATCAGCAGGTTGGCCTCCATCTGCTTGGCGGCCCGCACCGTCAGTTCCAGGTGAGCGCGGTGCATGGGGTTGCGGGTCTGGAAGGCGGCCACCCGGCGCCAGCCGCGGCGGGCGAAGCGCTCTCGCATCTCGGCCGGGGTGAGGCGCAGTGTCTGGTAGTCGTAGTGGTGGGGGAGGGTGAGCCCTTCCAGGCGCCCGCCGGCGTACCACGGCCTGGTGGACCCGAGCAGGTGGCTCACCGCGGGGTGCTCCCGGCTGGTGGTGCCGAAGACGGTGCGGGCCTCGTGCTCCAGGTCGGCCTGCCAGAGATCCTCGATATGGAGCGCGGCCAGCATCACTCCCTCGTCGTCACGGAGGGCCAGGGTGGCGCCGGGCCCGAGGCGCGAGGCGGTTTCGTCGTCGAGGTCCAGCATGATCGGCATCGGCCAGAGGGTGCCGTCGGCCAGGCGCATCTCGGCCATCACCCGCTCGTAGTCGGCCTGGCCCATGAAGCCGGTCAGTGGGGAGAAGCCGCCGTTGAGGATCAGTTCGATGTCGCACAACTGGCGGGGGGTGAGGTCGATCGAGGGCCAGTCGCGTGAGGCGGCCTTGATCTGCTCGGCGCGGCCGGGGTCGGCCATGGGGTCGATCAGGCGGCCGCCGTGAGGGGCGATGAGGCTGTCGGGCACGTTCGGGATCCTTCCTGGGACGATGGGGGTCGCGCCCGAGCACCCGGGGTGCCGGCAGGGACCGGGGCGAGTCTAACTGGCTTCCCGTGCTGGCCCCTTCGCCCGGCGTCGTCTCTCGCGGGGCGGGGCTCCGGGCCGGCGGCCGCGCCGGGCGCGTACAATCGCCCTTCGTGAAGATCTACACCCGGGGCGGCGACGACGGCACTACCGGCCTCCTCTTCGGGGGACGGGTGGGCAAGGATCAGAGCGGGCCCGAAGCCTGCGGGGCGGTGGACGAGGCCGTCTCGGCTCTGGGGGTGGCCCGGGCGGCGGCCTCCGGGGAGACGGCAGACGCCATCCTCGCGGCGCAGCGCGACTTGTTCGCCGCGGGGGCCGAATTGGCCACCGCCCCGGCCAAGCGCACCCGCCTGCAGCCTGGGGTGAGCCTGGTGACTGCGGGGATGGTGGAGCGCCTGGAGGCGGCCATCGACGCCGTCGAAGCCGAGACGGGCATGCCCGCCGGCTTTGTGGTGCCGGGGGGCAATCTGCTCGCCGCCTTCCTCGACCAGGCGCGGTCGGTGGTGCGGCGGGCGGAGCGGCGGGCGGTGGCCCACCTGCGGGCCGAAGGCGTCGAGGGCTCCCTGGTGGTGCCCTACCTGAACCGCCTCGGCGACTACCTGTACATGCTGGCGCGGGCGGCCGAAGGGGATTGGACCCCCAGCCGCCGGGAGGAGTGACTGCGGTGATCGAGTTCCGTGCCGGGACGCTGGAGGAGAGTGCCGACGCCCTGCTCATCGGGGTGGGGGCCGAGCGGGGTTGGGACGAGAGCGGCCGCTGGCTGGCGGCGCGGATGGGCGACTGGCTCGGGGGCTACCTCGACGGCGCCGACTTCACCGGCAAGGAGGGAGAGGTGCTCTGCCTTCCCGGCGCCGGCCTCGTTCCCCAGGGCACCGTGGTGCTCGTCGGCCTGGGCGAGGCTCCCGACGCCGAGGTGCTGCGCAGGGCGGCGGGCGGAGCGGGGCGGGCTCTCACCCGGGCCGGAGCGGTGGCCACCACGCTGGGGAAGCGCCTGGACGGCGGCGAGGCGGCGGTGGCGCTGGGGTTCCTGCTCGGGCAGTACTCCTTCCAGAAACACCGCAGCCGGCCCAAGCCGGCGGCGACCACCTCGCTGCGACTCATCGACGCCGACGCGACCGCCCTGGCGGCGGTGGAGCGGGCGGCGGTGGTGGCGGCGGCGGTGGCCAAGGCCCGCGACCTGGTCAACGAGCCCTCGGTGAACAAGCCTCCCGAGTTCCTCGCCGGAGTGGCGCGAGAGATAGGGGAGCGCACCGGAGTACGGGTCAAGGTGTACGAGAAGGACGAACTGGCGGCGGGCGGCTTCGGGGGCATCCTCGGGGTCAACGCCGGGTCGGTGGAACCGGCCCGCCTGGTGGAGATGTGGTACGAACCGCCGGGGGCGCGAGCGTTCCTGGCGATGGTGGGCAAGGGCATCGTGTTCGACTCCGGCGGCCTCTCGCTGAAACCGGCGGACAACATGGAGACCATGAAGACCGACATGTCGGGGGCTGCCGCCGTGCTGGCGGCGATGGAGGCCATCGCCACCCTGGAGGTCCCGGTGAAGGTCCTCGCCCTGACGCCTCTCACCGAGAACATGCCGAGCGGGTCGGCGCTGCGCCCCGGCGACGTGCTCAAGGCGCGCAACGGCAAGACCATCGAGGTGCTCAACACCGACGCCGAGGGCCGCCTGGTACTGGCCGACGGCCTCTCGCTGGCCGCGGAGGCTGGGCCCGACCTGATCGTCGACCTGGCGACCCTCACCGGGGCCTGCATGATCGCCCTGGGGGAGGAGATCGCCGGCCTCTTCGGCACCGGGGGGGCTCCCGAGAAGGTGCGCCTCGCCGCTGCCGCCGCCGGGGAGCGAGTGTGGGAGCTGCCCCTGCCCGCCGACTACCGCAAGAAGATCGATTCAGATGTCGCCGACATGAAGAACACCGGGCCGCGTTACGGCGGAGCCATCAACGCCGCTCTGCTGCTGAAGGAGTTCGTGGGCGATGTCCCCTGGGCCCACCTCGACATCGCCGGGCCGGCCCGGGCCACCGAGGCGGCGCACTACCTGGCCAAGGGAGGCACCGGCTTCGGCGTGCGCACCCTGGTCGCCCTGGCCGAGTCGCTGACCTGAGGTTGCTGAGCGGTCCTCAGGGCTGGGTCCGGGAGCCCCGTGGCAGGCCCGGCGGCGGCGACTAGCCTCCGCAGCACATGGCTCGACGGATCACCACCGCCACGGTGACGCTGGACCTGGCGGCCCTGCTCGTCGCCCAGGTCGTCGCCTCCTGGGCTACCTTCCGCACCCCGCTGCCCTGGTCCTTCCGCCGCGACTCCATGACCATGGTGGCCGCTCTCACCATCGGGGGCCTGGTGGGCGTCTACGTCTCCCGCCGCTCGGCGGCCAACGGCGTGTTCCGTCCCTCCTACGGCCGGGCGGTGTCCTCGGTGGCCGTGGCCCTCGGCCTCACCGCTGTGGTGATCCTGTTCGGCCGCCCCTACTGGTCCCGGAACTACATAGCCGTGGCCGCCGCCACCTGGCTGGGCCTCTCCCTGGCGCACCGCTGGGTGCAGCGCCGGCGGCCCTGGGCGGAGAGCATGGTGCTGGTCACCACCCAGAAGGTGCTCATCGACCACCTGAAAGGCTCTCCCCACGCCAACGTGCTGGAAGTGCTCGACCCGTCGGGCACCATGCCGGAGCGGCCCCTACCGCCCGGGACCACGCTGGCGGTGGACCTGCGTGCCGTCCTCAGCGACCAGATGGCCCGCTTCGTCTCCTCCTGCAACCTGGCCGGGTACCCCATGGAGTCGCTGATCAATGCCTACGAGAAGCACACCGGGCGCCTGGCGATCGTCCACCTCTACGAGGGCTGGGAGCTCACCGTGCCCCTCTCGGGGCACATCCCCTATGTCCGGCTCAAGCGGGTGATCGACACCTTCCTGGTGCTGCTGATGGCGCCGTTGGCCCTGCTGCTCGGCGGCCTGTTCGCCCTGGCGATCAGGCTGGACTCGTCCGGTCCGGTGATCTTCAGGCAGTTCCGCATCGGGCTCGAGGGCCGCCCCTTCACCCTCTACAAGTTCCGCACCATGCGACCCGGTGACACCGAGCCCCGCTTCGCCCGGCGCGACGACGACCGGCTCACCCGGGTGGGGCGGCTGCTGCGGCGCATCCGCCTCGACGAACTGCCCCAGTTGTGGAACGTGCTGAAGGGCGACCTGGCACTGGTCGGCCCCCGGCCCGAGCAGGGCCCGTTCGTCGACCGGTTCTCGGAGACCATCCCCTTCTACACCCATCGCCACCTGGTGCGGCCCGGCCTGACGGGGTGGGCGCAGGTCAACTTCGGCTATGCGGATTCCGAGGCCGACACCGTCGAGAAGCTCTCCTACGACCTCTACTACGTGAAGCACCTGTCGCCGTGGCTGGACCTCGAGATCCTGGGCCGCAGCGTCTGGACGGTGCTGTCGGGCTTCGGCGCCCGCTGAGCGGCGTCGCCGGGCTGCCCGGTCACGGCACGGGGATGGAGGCCAGGCGGGCTCCGGTCACGGCGTGGCGCAGGGTAAGGACCGAACCGTCGCCCGTGGCTCGTCCCAGGGCCGCCAGCGCCCCGCCGGGGCCGAGGGCGACCAGGTGGTCCGTCAGGTAGCCGGCAGGGAACTCGGGGGCCGACAGCAGGTTGCCGGTGAGCGGATCGACCACGGTGGCCACCAGGGCTCCGTCGTGAGCGCTCCCGAGGACGGCCACAGTCCCCGAGGCGGCGCCCGGGGCCTGGGGCAGGGCGGCCAGGGCGCGTGCCTCGGCCAGGTTGGCAACGGGGTAAGTGGTCCGTCCCGTTCCCGAGATCGGGTCCACCACGATGAGGCTGACCCGGCCCGTGGCCGGGCGCGTGGCGGTGACCACGAGCAGGGATTGCCCATCGGGACCGGCCACCACGGCGGCTTCCCGGGCCGCCAGGACGGTGGAGAGGCCCAGATTCCGGGCGAGGCGGCCGTCGGTGTTACGCGCCACGGAACGCAGGACCCCAGCACCATCATGGCCTACCAGCACCAGGTGTGGGCCGCGAGGGCCGGGCGGCACCGCTACGAGGGCGACCGGGTCGAGAGTGGCGCCGAAGCGCACGGGAGCCAGGCGGCCGCCGGTAGCGGCGTTGCGGCGCACCACCCGCACCCCGCCGGCGTCGCTCACCGCCAGGATCAAGAGGGTGGGGGAGCCGCCGGCAGAGGCGGGGAGCACCTCGACCTGGCGGTACTGCGAGCCGCGAGGCAGGTCGAAGGAGTACCGGCGGCGGGCAGGGGCGGTGTCGGCCACCACTATCCGGGAGGTTCCGTCGGGCCCGGCCAGCAGCACCGCCACTGCGGCGGGCGACCCGGGGGAGGCGGGGATGGCGGCGGCGTCGACCGGGAGGTAGCCGGGCGGGGCCAGGCGGATGCCGGCCAGCACCCCTCCCGAACTCGCCGAATACAGCCCGAGGACGGGGGCCTGCCCGCGCCGCGCGTAGGCCACCGCGGCGTCGCCTCTCCGGTCGCCGTCGAGGTCGCCGACGGCGGCGAGCGTTCCTTCCAGAGGTCCGGCGCAAGTGATGGGGAGGGCCACCTCGAGGTCCCAGGGGCCGCCGTTGGCCGAGGTCACCCGAAGTCCGAGGCGCGCCGTGTGGGCCGGCGGGGCCTCGGCGGCGATGGCCAGGTCCCAGTCGTCGCGGTTGGCGGCGGATTGGCCGGCACCGAGGTCGGGGAAGCCCGATGATGTGTTCCAGCGCACCCGCACGTAGGGGTCGGCGGTGGTGAGGGTGCCGTTGACCCCGGAGAGGGGCAGGCCCTGGTTGGTGATGGTGGTGAAGACCTCAACCACCTCGCCGCACTCTGCGACCCCGTTCCCGTTGCCCCGGCTGTCCCCGGCGGAGTCGTCGTCCACGGTCATCGAGGCCAGGGTGACCGGGCCGCCGGGCTCCGGCGGGGTGGAGCAAGGCGGGGTGGCAGGAGGCGGCGCCCCGACGTTGTACACCTGCATGGAGCGCAGTCCGAGGTGGTTGCGCAGATCCCGGGTGGCGTAGGAGCGCGGGCCGCCTTGGCCGGTGAAGGTGATCTCCAGAGCGGCCCCGGTGGCGGAACACTTGGTGATGGCGGCTCCGGTGACGGTGCCCATTCCGGGCAGGCGGGCGGCCAGGTCGGTGGCGCTCAGGCTGCGGGTCCAGCGGGCGTTCGGGTTGCCGGTGGAGGGGAGAGTGCTCCAGTGGTCGTCCACCGACCGCAGGTAGGGCACGTAGGCAGTGAAGCCGTTCTCGGAGTCCTCGGTACGGCCGAAGGTGCTGGAGGAGTAGAAGGTCTCGATGGGGACCAGGGCCCCGTTGCGGGTGGCGGCCGGATGCAGCATCACCTGCCCGGCAGTGGTGGCGACGGCGTCGATCCACGGCTGGGTGCCGTGCCCCCAGCCCACATAGAACTGGTCGACGGTGGTGTCGTACAGGTGGCACCAGCACCAGGGCCGGGAGGCGGGGTTACCGCGCTGGAGGGCCCGGCTCAGGGCGTAGGAGCGGGCGGCCACCGCTTGGGCCTCCAGAGCTGCCTGCCCCCCCGTGGTGCCCCAGGCGTAGGGGCTTTCCGAGATTCCCAGGACGTAGTCCTCGATCCCGATCTCGAGCGCCAGGTTGAAGCCGGTGCCGTCGTCGGGGCGGATGTGCAGGCTGCCCCGGGCGTAGCGGCAAGGTCGCCAGACGGTGCCGCCGGGGGCATTCCAGTCGGGGAGGACGCAGCCGACGAGTTCCAGGGCGGCCGTGGGCTGGGCGGCGCCGCCATCCCAGGCGGCGTCGATGCTGCAGGGGCCCCGCATGGAGCCCGCCGGACCGGTGACCCGGCAGTCGCCGCCGCTCAACTGCTCGACGACCACCGTCTGGCCCCCGGCGGCACGGACCGTTTTGCTGCCCTGGGTGAAGGTGACCGGTGCCGGGGTAGCGCTGCCGGTGGCCACCAGGCGGAGTTCAACGCGGGTGCGCTCCTGAGTGAGTCCGATCCACAGGGGGGCGGCCAGCAGGGCGGGATCGGCGGCGGCCGGGTAGGCGCCGGTGAAGTAGTGGCTGAGGATCTCCTGCCAGGTGTAGCCCTCCCGGGCCATGCCGTAGGCGCCGTACTGGCTCATTCCCACCGAGTGTCCCCACCCGCCGCCCAGGAAGGTGTAGGTGGTCTCCGCTTCGGCCTCCGGAGCGATGGGAAGCACCAGCGCCAGGCTGAGCAGGAGGGCGACTCCCCCCGCCACCGGTCGAGCCGGTCGTCGGCGGGGCTGCGCTCGGTAGTCGGCTGGCATACTCTGAGCATCGGAGAGAGCCCAGGCCGGCTTGAGTACTATGAGTAGTAGTCAACTACGGAAAGTGGCGTCCAGTCAGGTGAGAGCGGAGACGAGAGCGGGGACCGCAGTCCCTGCCGGGGCGTCGAGGCGTACCGAGGCCAGGTGGTCGAAGTCGGTAGGGCCCTGGTTGACGATCACGAAAGGCCGGCCCCGCTGCGCGACCCGGTGGGGCACGTAGGCCGCGGGGAACACCGAGAGAGTGGAGCCCACGCTGAGCACCGCATCCGCCTCCTCGGCCATGTCGAAGGCCGCCGCGGTGGCCGCCGGAGGGAGCATCTCGCCGAAGTAGATCACCGCCGTCTTCAGGATGCCCCCGCAGAGCAGGCAGGAGGGGTCGTCCTCCCCGTCCTCCACCCGGCGGAGGGCTTCCGCCGTGGGGCGTCGGTCGCCGCAGCCCAGGCAGACGGTGGTGTGGGCGTTGCCGTGCAACTCCACCACGGCTTCCTCGGGGAGGCCCGCCTTCTGGTGCAGTCCGTCGATGTTCTGGGTGACGCACCCGATCATGCGCCCCGAGGCCCACAGGCCGACCAGGGCCCGGTGAGCCGCGTTGGGGGAAGCATCCAGGGCCCCGGCGTTCATTCGCATCCGCCAGGAGCGACGGCGGGTCGTCCGGGAACGGAGGTAGCGCTCGAGGGTGAAGTCGGCGGGATCCATCCTGGTCCACAGGCCCTCGGGCCCGCGGAAGTCGGGGATGCCCGACTCGGTGGAGATGCCGGCACCGGTGAAGACGAGGATTCTCCGACAGGGTCGCAGCAGTCCCGCGGCGGCGGCGATGCCTTCCACGGGAGCGATGGTAGGGCGCCCTGGTGTTGCCCGTCTTGTCCGACCGTACCCGCGGCCGGGCGGCGGGCGGGCGTCAGCCCCCCAGGCGTCTCCGATACTCGGCCCGCAGGCTGGGATGCAGGCGCCGCTGCTGACCCTCATCGAGGAGGGGGACCACCTCGGGGACGAGGATGGCGGCACCTTGTCGGTGCACCAGGCCCTCGCGCAGCAGGCTCGGGAGGTGCAGCGGTCGGCGGAGGCGTCGCCCCCGGCGGGCGGCCACCGTGAGGCGCAGGAGGTCGGCGACTGCTCCCGGGCCGACCAGGGCGGACCAGTAGCGGCGCACCATGGGGTCGTCGGGGGCGTGCCCGGCCCCGCCGGTGGCCGGGGCGAGACGAGGCCGGATGAAGGGCCGGGGGATGGCGGTGGGGCGCAGGAGGGCGACCTCCGCCGCCCCCGGGGCCGGCGCGGCGTCCAGGGAGACGGGAGGACGGGCGTCTCGCTGGATGGTCCCGGGGGCTGCGGCGGTCATGGCTGTTAGATACAACTAACAGCAGTTGGATACAACTAGGTGCGACCCAGAGCGCGAAGAAAAGGCCTAGCCGCCGCCCTCGTAGACGCGGTAGCGGATCACCACCACGGTGTCCTTGGTGATCTTGCCTCCGGCATTCGGTCGGGTGCCGACCACGACGTTGTGCATCTCCGGCTTGCCGGTGGCCAGCGAGACCAGCTCCCAGGTGAAATCGATCTCGGAGTCGCGCCGCAGCGCCTCGAGCAGGCTCAGGGCCTGTCCCAGGTCCATGTCCAGGAGGTTCGGCATCGCCACCTCGGGGCTGCGGCCGCTGGAGACCTCGATCTCGACCACCAGGCCTTGCTTGTGCCGCGTGGGGTGTTCGGGGTTCTGCGCCACCACGTCGTCCTTGGGCTCATCCGAGTTGACGTACTCCCACTCCACCTCGAAGCCGGCGGCGTAAAGCTCCTCTAGAGCCTCCTCGAGTTCCATGCCGATGACGTCGGGGACCTCCTCCCGGGGGGTCTCGTAGTAGGCCTCGATCCCCGGCGGGTCGGGAGCGAAGTCGAGCACCGGAAGGTCGGCGGTGACCATCTCCATGAAGTCGGCCCAGATCGGGGCGGCCACGCTGGATCCCCAGACCCGGTCGTAGTAGGTGCCGTTGATGACGATGTTGCGCATCTCGACCTGGCTGTCGGGGAACCCCACCCAGACGGAGGTGGTGTACTGCGGGATGAAGCCGACGAACCAGACGTCGGTGTGGCCCTCGTGGGTCCCCGTCTTCCCTGCCTGGGGGCGCCCGATCCAGGCGTTTCCTCCCGTGCCGCGAGAGACCGCCTGCTCCAGGGTGTTGACCACCGCGGCGGCGAGGGCGGCGTCGAGCACCCGGGTGCGCTGCGGCTGGTGGCGGTAGACGATGTTGCCGGCGGCGTCTTCGATGCGCTCGATGAGGTAGCTCTCCACCCGCAGGCCGTAGTTGGCCAGGGTGGAGTAGCCGGCGGCCATCTCGAGAGGGCTCACCGCCGAGGCCCCCAGCACGATCGCCGGCACGTCGCCAAGAGGAGAGCGGATCCCCATGCGGTGGGCCACCTCCGCGATCTTGGCCGCCCCGACCTTGACCGCCAGCCCGCAGAAGACCGAGTTGGTCGAGGCGATGGTCGCCTGCTCCAGTGTGCGGATGGTCCCGTCCCTGGGGCCTCCGTAGCAGACCCAGGGGCGCGCCGCCCCGTATTCGAGGATCTGGGGTGAGCTCTCAGCCCAGTAGGACTTCAGGGGGTAGCCGTTCTCCATGGCCGCCACCACCCCGAAGGGCTTGAAGGCCGAGCCCGGGTTGCGCCGGCCCTTCGTGGCGATGTCGTAGGTGCGCTGACCGGCGGCGACGTCCTCGCCGAACTCCAGGCCGGAGGCCATGACTATGGTGGCCCCGGTGCGGTTGTCGACCATGGCGATGGCGCCCGTGGGCCCCGTGAACCCGGGAGGGAACCACCGCTGGAGGAGTTCCTGGGCCTGCTCCTGGAGGCCGTAGTCGACGGTCACGTAGACCTTGAGGCCGCCGCCCCCTTCACAGGTGGTGTCGTCGGCGGGGCAGCCGAACAGAGCCCGCTTGCGCTGCAGGTAGGAGTCACCCAGGCCGAAGCGGGGATCGTTGAGCACCGCCTCCTTGGCGGCGATCAGCACCTGGGGGGCCAGCGTCTGGAATTCCTGGTGCGGCACGGTCACCAGGCGCTGGCGGAGGGCTTCCTCGGCTTCCTCCTCCGTGATGTACCCCTGCTTCTGCATCTGGCCGATCACCCGGTCCCGGGCGTCGGTCGGGTCGTCGGCGCGGTTGCGCAGGTTGTAGAGGGTGGGGTTGCGGATGGGCACGGCCAGGGCGGCGGCCTCGGCGATGGTCAGCTCCTCGAGCGCCTTGCCGAAGTACTCCTGGGCGGCGGCCTGCACCCCGTAGGCATTGGCGCCGAAGTACACCGAGTTCAGGTAGAACTCGAGGATCTGCTCCTTGGTGTAGCGCCGCTCCAGTTCCATGGCAATGGCCGCCTCGGAGACCTTGCGGCGCAGGGTGGGCTCGGTGCCGATGAAGTTCTGCTTCACCACCTGCTGGGTGATGGTCGACCCGCCCTGGCTGGCGGTGCCGCCACCGACATTCCCCAGAAGAGCCCGGGCGATGGCGCGGTGATCGATGCCGGGATGCGTCCAGAACCCGGCGTCCTCGGCCGAGAGGACCGCCGCCACCACCAGGTCGGGGATCTGCGCCATGGGGAGAGGCTGGCTGTTGCGCTCGGTGAGGAGGCCGAGCCGCACCCCGTCGGCGGTATAGACCTCGGAGAGCCGGCCCAGGTCGGGGAGGGCCAGCGAGAGAGAGGAGACGTTGGGGATCCAGGCCCGGCGGAGGTCGACGAGGGTCCCGGCGACGGCGTTCCCGCTGAGGAAGGCGAGAAGCCCTACCCAGCTGGAGGCGATCACGGCTATCGCCGCGAGCACGGCCGCGGCGATGAGTCGCCGGCCACGCCGGTCGATGCGCTCGGCCTGATGAAAGGAGATCTCCATCGGCTACCCCGTCGGACGTCCCGGAGAGGCCCGGCGGTTCCCGGGTAGCATCCGGCCTCTCGGAGGATTGTAACGATGCCCCCGCCTTCTCCCCAGCCCCGCCGGACGCCGAGCAGCATCGAGATCGACCCGGTGTGCGGCCCCGGCCACCTGGAGGGATGGGATCCCGCCGAGTCCCTCGGGGCGCCGGGTGCCTATCCTTTCACTCGCGGTCCCTACCCCGACATGTATCGGGGGCGGCTGTGGACCATGCGCCAGTACGCCGGCTTCGGCACCGCCGGCGATACCAACGCTCGCTTTCGGGCTCTCCTCGCAGCGGGCCAGACCGGCCTCTCGGTGGCCTTCGACCTCCCCACCCAGCTCGGCCTCGACTCGGACGATCCCCGCGCCGCCGGCGAAGTCGGGCGGGTCGGCGTGGCCGTCGACACGGTCGACGATCTGCGGTTCCTGTTTGCCGGCATTCCCCTGGGCGAGGTCTCCACTTCCATGACGATCAACGCCACCGCGGCGATCCTCCTGGTCATGTACCGGCTGGTGGCCGAGGAGCAGGGGGCCGACCCGCGTCGGCTGCGGGGCACGGTGCAGAACGACATCCTCAAGGAGTACTCCGCCCGGGGAACCTACCTCTACCCGCCGCGGCCTTCCATGCGGCTGGTGACGGACCTCATCGCCTACTGCGCCGCCGAGATGCCCGCCTGGAACCCGATCTCGGTCAGCGGCTACCACCTGCGCGAGGCGGGGGCGACCGCCGTCCAGGAGGTCGCCTTCACCCTGGCCAACGCCCTGGCCTACGTGGAAGCGGCCCGGACGGCGGGCCTGCCCCTGGAGGACTTCGCCCCGCGCCTCTCCTTCTTCTGGAACGCCCACAGCCACTTCTTCGAGGAGGCGGCCAAGTTCCGCGCCGCCCGGCGGCTCTGGGCCCGCCTGCTGCGGGAGCGCACCGGCACCGACGACCCGGACGCCCTCCGCATGCGCTTCCACGCCCAGACGGCGGGCAGCACCCTCACTGCCGCCCAACCCGAGGTGAACGTGGTGCGCACCGCGCTGCAGGCGCTGGCGGCCGTGCTGGGAGGCGCCCAGTCGCTGCACACCAATGCCTACGACGAGGCTCTCGGCTTGCCCACCGAGGCGGCGGCCACCCTGGCGCTGCGCACCCAGCAGGTCCTGGCCCACGAGTCGGGAGTGGCGGACACCGTGGATCCCCTGGCCGGTTCCTACTTCGTGGAGTGGCTCACCGACCGGGTAGAGGAGGAAGCCCGGCGGCTGCTCGCCGAGGTCGACGCCGTCGGGGGTGCGGTGGCCGCCGCCGAGTCCGGGCTGGTGCGGCAGGCGGTGGAGGAGGCGGCCTACCGGCAGGCGCGCCGGGTGGAATCGGGAGAAGCGGTGGTGGTGGGGGTGAACCGCTTCACCGAGCCCGGCCCGGAGACGAAGGTGCCGGTCTCCCGTCCCGGCGCGGCGGTGGAGGGGGAGCAGGTGGCTCGTCTGGTGGAGTGGCGGAGGCGCCGGGACGCCGGCGCGGTGGCCGCAGCCATCGAGGAGGTGAGGCGGACGGCAGCGGGATCCGGGAACCTGCTCTATCCCATCGAGTCGGCCGTTCGCTGCGGGGCCACGGTGGGAGAGGTCTCGTCGGCCCTGCTAGACGTGTTCGGCCGCTACCGTCCCGTGGCGTGAGCGTCCCTCGGTTCCTGGTGATCGGCGGCGGACCGGCCGGCGTCGCGGCCGCGTCGGTGGCGGCCGCCGGCGGGGCGGCGGTGACCCTGGTCGAGGCCGAGGTCCTCGGGGGCGCCTCGCAGTTGCGGGAGTGCATCCCCTCCAAGGCGCTGGCGGCCAGCATCAGCGGCCTGGCCGGCATCAGGGCGCGGGGCCACCTGGGTTCCGCCGACCCCGGTCCCCTCCGTCCCGACCCGGCACGCCTGGCGGAGCGCCGTCTCTCGATCGCGGCTCTCCTGTCGGAGACCGAGCGGGGGCGCCTGGAAGCCCTGGGGGTGGACATCCGGGCGGGCCGGGCAAGGTTCACCGGGGCCCGCACCGCCGCGGTGGCCTCGGCGGGCGGCGAGGACACCCTCGAATTCGACTGTGCCCTAATCGCCACCGGGTCGGTGCCGCGGGTGCCCCCCTGGGTCGCGCCCGACGGGGAGCGGATCCTCACCTCGCGGCAGGTCTACCGGCTGACCCAGGCGCCCGAGGAGGTGGTGGTGGTGGGGGCGGGGGCCACCGGGGTCGAATTCGCCCACCTGCTCTCGAGTCTCGGGTCGCGAGTGGTCCTCCTGGCGAGCCGGGGGCGGGTGCTGCCCCAGTCCGACCCGGAGGCGGCCGCCGCCCTCGAGGAGGAGTTCGCCGACCGGGGAGTGGTGGTGCTGCGGGGGGCCCGGGCCCGGGAGATCCGGGACGCCGACGGCAGGGTGGAGGTCGTCGCCGAGGACGGGCGCACCGCCGGCGGCTCCCACGCCCTGCTCGCCGTGGGACTGCTGCCGGCGACGGCCGGCCTGGGCCTCGACGCCGCGGGAGTGAGCCTGGCCGGTGAGGCCGTGGCGGTGGACGCCTCGCAGCGGACCACGACGCCGCACATCTTCGCGGCGGGCGATGTCACCGGCGGGCCCATGCTGTCTTCGGTTGCTGCCGCCGAGGGGACGGTGGCGGGCCGCCGGGCGCTGGGACTCCCCGCCGCGCCGGTGGAACACACCGCCGCCGCCCAGGCGGTGTACACCGATCCGGAGGTTGCCTGGGTCGGCCTGCAGGAGGACCCGGCCGCCGCCTCGGGGCGGCGGGTCCGGGTGACCCGGGCCCGCTTCGCCGCCAACCCGCGCGCCCTGATGACCGCCCGCCCGCGGGGCTTCGCCAAGGTGATCAGTGACTCCGGCGACGAGACCATCCTCGGGGGGGTGGTGGTCGGCGCCCAGGCCGCCGAGTTGATCGGGATCCTGGCGCTGGCGGTCCGCGCCGGCTTGCGGCGAGATGACCTGGCGGGGACGCTGCTGGCCTATCCGTCGCTCGCCGAGACCCTGGCGGAGGCGGCGGCGGGCCCTCAGCGCGACGGGGCGCCGCGGGCCTCCTGAAGACGGGCGTAGGGGCCGCCGGAGGCGAGGAGGGCCTGGTGGGTGCCCCGTTCCGCCACCCGGCCCCGATCGAGGAGCACGATCTCGTCCATCTCCTGCAGGCCCTCGGCACCGTGGGTGATGAGGAGCAGGCCGTGCCGTAGCCCGGCGGCCGTCAGCGCCGCCACCACCGCGCCGGCGGCCTCCGGATCCAGGCCGGCGGTGGGCTCGTCGGCGATGAGGATGGGGAACCCGGCCAGCAGGGCCCGGGCCAACGAGAGGCGGCGCCGTTCCCCGCCCGAAACCTCGGCTCCGCCCCGGCCCACCGGGGTGGCGAGGCCTGCGGGCAGGCCGGCCACCCAGGCATCGAGGCGGGCCGCCTCCAGAGCCCGCCGGACCCGGTCGGGCCCGGCGCCGGGCGCTCCCAGCAGCAGGTTGTCCTCCAGGGTGCCCTCCACCAGGAAGGCCTCCTCTGCGGCCAGTCCCACCAGGCGGCGCACGTCGGCTCCCGGCAGCCGACGGGCATCTACCCCCCCGACTAGGTAGTCGCCCGCGTCGAGGTCCCGGAAGCGGAGCAGCGCCTGGGCCACGCTGGACTTCCCGGCGCCGCTCTCCCCGACGAGGGCTACCCGCTTCCCCGGCTCCAGGGTGAGATCGACTTCCCGGAGCGCCCAGGGCCCGTCGGGGCGGTGGCGCAGGCAGGCACGCCGCAGTTCCAGGCGAGGGCTCGGCATCTGCCGCGTCGCCACCGGCGGGTCGGGGCAGGGGTCGGGCCGTCGCTCGAGGGCCTCCAGGCGGGCGGCGGCGGCCAGGCCGTCGTCGAGGCGCAGGAGGCCGTGGGGGAGGGCGGCGACCGGCTCGAAGGCGGCCAGGGCCAGGAGGGCCAGGGCGCCCAGCAGGACGGGATCCATGGTCCCGGCGGCGACGGCCTGGAGGCCGGCGCGGGCCACGAGCCACAGGCACAGCCCGCTTCCCAGGGCCACCAGGCCGGAGCCGGCGCCGTTCGCCCACGCCGCTCCCCGGGAGAGGCGGGTGAGGCGGGCATCGGCGGCCGCGGCGGCGGCGAGCAGGTCCGGTGCCCGGCCGTGGACGGCGGCCTCGTCGGCGCCCTCCACCAGGTCCACCACGACGGCCGCCAGGTCGGCCCGGGCGGCGGCCAGGCGCCCGGACCGCAGCCTGCCCGCCACCAGCGCCGCCCCGCCGACGGCCGCGGCGGTGACGGCCAGTCCGGCGGCGACCAGGTAGCCCGCTGCGGGGAGCAGGGCCCAGGCGGCGGCCCCGGCGCTGAGGACGGTGAGGAGGGTGACCGCGGCGGGCAGGAGCGCCCGCAGCAAGGCCTGCTCGATCTCCTCGAGGTCGTCGGCGAGGCGGGAGAGCAGATCCCCGGCGCGCTCGTCCTCGAGACCTCCGGGGGTGAGCCGCTCCACGGCGGCGAAGGCGCGGGTGCGCAGCCGGGCCACCAGGTGGAGGGCGGCGTCGTGCCCGGAGAGGCGCTCCAGGTAGCGCAGCGCGGCTCGGGAGATCCCGAAGAAGCGCACCCCGACGATGGCGACGGTGAGTTCCAGGATGCCGGGTTGCTGCCCGGCCCGGACGATGAGATAGGCCCCGGTGGCGAGCAGTCCCACCCCGGCGGCCACCGTCCCCGTGGCGGCCAGGATGGCGGCGGCGAGCCGGCCGCGTACCCCGATGAGGAGGGCGAGGAGGCGCCTCACGGCGCGCTCCCCCCCGTTGCCGGGAGGCGCCCGCCCTCCAGGCGCAGCACCCGGTCGGCGCGCGCCGCCACCGCGGCGCGGTGGGCTACCGCGAGGATGGTGCAGGAACCTCTGAGCCGGTCGAGGGAGTCGAGGACGGCCATCTCGGTGAGCGGGTCGAGGTGGGCGGTGGGCTCGTCGAGGAGGAGCAGGGGAGCACGCCGCACCAGGGCCCGGGCCAGGGCCACCCGCGCCCGCTCGCCCGCCGAGAGGCGAACCCCGCCCTCGCCGACCGGGGTGTGGATGCCCCGGGGCAGGTCGGCCACGAAGCCGGCGGCGGCCTCCTCCAGGGCCCGGGTGACGGCGGCGTCGTCGGCGTGCGGGGCGCCGAAGCGAACGTTGTCGGCCACCGTGCCGTGGAAGAGGCGGGGCTGTTGGGGCAGCCAGGCGACGAGACGGCGCCAGGCGGCGAGGTCCACGGTGGCCAGATCGCGTCCTCCGACCTCCACCGTCCCGGGGGCGGCGGGGGCCAGGCCCAGGAGCACCCGGACCAGGGTGCTCTTCCCCGATCCGGAGGCGCCGATCAGAGCCAGGTAGTCGCCTTCGTCCAGGTGCAGCGACACCCCGTCCAGGGCGGGCGCGGTCCGGCCGGGGAAGGTCACGGTCAGTCCGCGGATCACGACGGGGGTGGGCCGGGCTGGAGCGGGATCGGCACCCCTATGACGCGGGGCGGACTGCCCCTCCGGGAGGGAGTCGAGGATGGTGCCGGCGGCCTCGACTCCCTCGGCGGCGGCGTGGAACTCGGCGGCCAGGCGGCGGGGGGGCAGGTAGGCCTCGGGAGCGAGGATGAGGACGGAGAGCCCGGCCTGCAGTCCCAAGCCTCCGTCGAGCACGCGCAGGCCCACCGCCACCGCCACCACCGCCACCGAGATGGTGGAGGCCAGTTCCAGTACCAACGCGGAGAGGAAGGCGATGCGCAGGGTGCCCATGGTTTGGCGGCGATGCCGGTCGGCCAGGGCGGCGAAGCGCGTCACGGCGTCACCGCTGCGGCCGAAGACCTTCAGCGTGGGCAGGGCGCGCAGGGAGTCGAGGAACCCGGCGCCGAGGTCCGAGAAGGCCTGCCAGCGGCGAGCGACGTGGGCGCGAGTGGCCTTGCCCACCAGGGCGCCGAACACCGGGATCAGGGGCAGGGTCACCAGCACGATCCCCCCGGCCAGGGGGTCGAGGGGGAACATCCATCCCAGGACGACGGCCGGGACGGCCAGCGCCAGGGCCATCTGGGGGAGATAGCGGGAGAAGTAGGCGTCCAGGGCTTCGATGCCTCGCCCGGCCGCCGCCGCCAGCGCCCCGGCGCTCTCTCCGGCGCCCTCGCGGGCGGCCACGCCCTCCAGCAGGGCGCGCCGCAGGGCCGACTTCACCCCGGCGGCGCTGTGATGGGCGGCCACCTCAGTCCCCCAGGTCACCGCCGCCGACATCCCGGCGACCACCGCGAGGGCCGCCAGGGCGGGCCCGAGAGCGGCCGGGCTCTCCCCGAAGAAGCCGCCGGCGATGACCCGGGCCAGGAGGACCGCCCGGGCGACGGCGAGGGCGGCTCCGGCCAGGCCCAGGGCTACCGCCCCCGCCAGGAACCAGCGGGCACCCCGACCCAGCCGGAACAAGCGCCGGTCTACGGGGCCGGGCGCGCCGGTGTTCGGCGTCAGCCGGTCGGCGACAGTTGCTCCCGGGTCACCCGCTTGCGGAACACCCAATACGACCAGGCCTGGTAAGCGAGCACCACGGGCAGGAAGATGAGGGCGACGATGGAGATGGTGCGCAGCGTGGTGGGCGTCGAGGAAGCGTTGTAGATGGTGAGGCTGTAGGCGGCTTCGCTGCTCGACGGCATCACCCGGGGGTACAGAGTCATGAACAGCATCAGGGTGGCGGTCAGGATGGTGACCCCGGTGGCGACGAAGGCCCAGCCGTCGCGCTTGGCCCGCAGCAGGGGGATCGACGCCAGGACGGCGGCGGCGGCCACGCCGGCGACGGGGATCAGGGCACCCATGGGGAAGCTGCCGCGGTTGCCCCCGGCGGCATCCACCAGGGTCCAGGCGAGGAATCCCCCGGCCACCGCCACCGTGACGGGGGCCAGGATGGTGGCGCAGCGGTGGGCGCGCTCGGCCACCGGCCCCGCCGCCTTGAGCCCCAGGAAGGTGGCCCCGTGCAGGGTGAAGAGG
Source organism: Actinomycetota bacterium (assembly GCA_016870535.1). Classification (GTDB taxonomy): domain Bacteria; phylum Actinomycetota; class Acidimicrobiia; order Spongiisociales; family UBA11373; genus VGBK01. The sequence goes on from VGBK01000007.1 coordinate 36,974, forward strand.
AGCAGCGTGGTCAAGCCGCCCAGCAGGGCGTACGGGTTGAGCAGGTTCCAGAAGCCGCCGGCGTACTCGCGCGCCGCGTCGATGGGCACGCCGCGCACGATGTTGCCGAAGGCCACCCCCCAGAGCAGCGCCGGCAGGGCGCTCCCGAAGACGATGGCCCGGTCCCACCAGGCCCGCCATTGGGGACGGCGGTCCTTGGCTCGGTACTCGAAGGCCACTCCCCGCAGGATGAGGGCCACCAGGATCAGGAAGAGCGGCAGGTAGAAGCCGCTGAACATGGTGGCGTACCACTCGGGGAAGGCGGCGAAGGTGGCGCCGCCCGCCACCAGCAGCCACACCTCATTGGCATCCCAGACCGGGCCGATGGTGCGGATGGCGACGCGACGGTCGAGGTCGTCGCGGCCGACGAAGGGCAGCAGGATGCCCACACCGAAGTCGAAGCCCTCCAGGAAGAAGTAGCCCATCCAGAGGACCGCGATCAGCAAGAACCAGAGCGAGTTGAGGTCGATCTCGATCATCGCGTCCTCCTAGTAGGCCAGGCCGGCGCCGACCTCGGCCGGGGTGGTTTCTTCGCCGACGCCCGCCCGGGCGTACTTCGCCATCAGGTACACGTCGACCACCGCCAGCGCCCCGTACAGGATGGTGAAGCCGATGAGCGAGGTGAGCACCGTGGCGGCGCTCACCGAAGGCGACACCGAGTCGCGCACCAGCAGGACGTTGTACACCGACCAGGGCTGGCGGCCTATCTCGGTGACCACCCATCCGGTGATGTTGGCGATGAAGGGCAGGCCCAGGGAGAGCAGGGCCACCCGGTGGTACCACTTCGTCTCGTAGAGGCGCTTGCGGTACAGGAACCAGGCGCCCAGGGCCCCGAAGCCGATCAGGAAGAAGCCGACTCCCACCATGGCGCGGAACGACCAGTAGACGACGCCCACCGGCGGGCGGTAGTCGCCGGGCCCGAAGCGCTCCTCGTACTCGGCCTGCAGGTCGTTGATGCCGACCACCTCCTTTGTCCAGGAGTGGTAGGTGAGGATGCTGAGCAGGCGAGGGATGCGGATGTCGAAGAGGTTCCGCCCCTCGGCCATGTTGGGGATGGCCACGACCGAAAAGGCGGCCGGCCCCTCAGTCTCCCAATGGGCTTCGACGGCGGCGTGCTTCATCGGCTGGATCTTGGCCACCTCCTGCCCTTGGAAGTGGCCGGTGGTGGCCGAGCCCACGCTGGCGATCAGGACCAGGGCCACCGCCAGCGCCGAGGAGAGGCGGAACACCGGGCTGTCGGGATGGCGCAGCAAGTGCCAGCCGCTGATGGCCAGCATCAGCACCCCGGCGGTGAGGATGGAGGCCAGGATGGTGTGCCCGAGATGGTGCCAGGCCATGGGGTTGCGCACCAGGTCGAAGAAGCTCTCCAGTTCCGCCCGCCCCTTTGCCGGATTCAGGCGATAACCCACCGGGTTCTGCATCCAGGCATTGGCCGCCAAGATCCAGAACGCCGAGAGGATCGTGCCCAGCGACACCAGCCAGGCACAGGCGGCGTGGACCCGGGGGGAGAGGCGGTCCCAGCCGAAGATCCACAAGCCCAGGAAGGTGGACTCGAGGAAGAAGGCCAGCAGGCCCTCCACCGCCAGGGGGGCGCCGAAGATGTCGCCCACGAACCGGGAGTAAGACGACCAGTTCATGCCGAACTGGAACTCCTGGACGATGCCGGTGACCACCCCGATGGCGAAGTTGATCAGGAATAGCTTCGCCCAGAACTTGGTCGCCCGCAGGTACTTCGGATCCCGGCGCCGCACCCACATCGTCTCCAGGATCGCCACCACCAGGGCCAGGCCGATGGTGAGGGGCACGAAGAGGAAGTGGTAGATCGTCGTGATCCCGAACTGCCATCGAGCCGCAATGAGGGCATCCATGTGTCTCAGGCTCCCATCGACGTCGCCGGGACGCTAGCGCGGCGCGGACCCTGTCGCGCCTTCTGCCGGGGCGTTTTCTTGAACGCAGGCGGGCCGACGTTGCCTCAGCGGACGATGGCCAGCACCTGCCCGGTCGAGACCAGGTCCCCCTCCCGCACCCGCAGGTCGATGATCTGCCCGGCCGCCGGGGCACGCAGTTCGTTCTCCATCTTCATGGCTTCGAGGACGAAGAGGGGCTCGCCGGCCTCCACCGCCTCGCCGGCGCGATGGTGCACCTTGACGATGGTGCCCTGCATCGGGGCGGTGATCAGGCCGGCGGGCTCGGCCATCTCCAGGTTGGCGGGCGTGGTCGAGCGCCGCCGGGAGGGCGGCCGCCTGGCCCCGTTGCCGGCGGGCGGCTCGGGAGCCCACAGGCGCACCTCGAAGCGGCGGCCCCCGACCTCGACGGTGACCGCCCGGGCCGCCGCGGCGGGCTCGGGGGGAGGCTCGGGCTCGGGCTGGATCAAGGCGGAGAGGTCGGTCTCCGCCTCCACGGTGCGGGTGTCGTGGGTGCCGTCGCGGAAGGCGGGCAGGTCCAGGATGAGACGGTGGAAGGGCAGGGTGGTGGGCAAGCCGCCGATGTGGAACTCGCCCAGGGCGCGCCGCGCCCGGGCCAGCGCCTCGCCCCGGTCGGCCCCCCAGACCACCAGCTTGGCGATGAGGTTGTCGTAGTACTGGCTGACGGCCGCCCCCGCCTCGTAGCCGGAGTCCACCCGGACCCCGGGGCCGCCGGGCTCGCGGTAGGCGGTGATCACCCCCGGCTGGGGTTGGAAGCCCCGGCCGGGGTCCTCGGCGTTGATGCGGAATTCGACGGCGTGGCCGCGCGGCGTCACCTCGTCGAAGCCGAGGCGCTCACCGGCGGCGAGGCGCAGTTGCTCCTTGACCAGGTCCAGTCCGGTGACCGCCTCGGTGACGGTGTGCTCCACCTGGAGCCGGGTGTTCATTTCGAGGAAGTAGAAGTCCCCGGCGCGATCGAGGAGGAACTCCACCGTGCCGGCGCCCTCGTACCGGGTGGCCCGGGCCAGGGCCACGGCGGCCTTGCCCAGTTCGCGACGCTGGCGCGCCGTCAACGCGGGTGAAGGGGCCTCTTCGACCAGCTTCTGGTGGCGGCGCTGCAGCGAGCAGTCCCGCTCCCCCAAGAAGGCGGCGCTGCCGTGGCGGTCGCACAGCACCTGGGCTTCGACGTGGCGCGGGCCCTCCAGGTAACGCTCCACGTAGACCTCGGGGTTGGCGAAGTAGGCGTCGGCCTCGCGGCGGGCCGCTTCGAAGGAGCGGTCCAGGTCCTCGCTGCGGCGCACCACCCGCAGGCCCCGGCCTCCCCCGCCGTGGGCCGCCTTCACCACGATGGGCAAGCCGTAGGCGTCGGCGACGGCCCGCAGGTCGGCGGCGCGGCGCACCGGCTCCAGGGTGCCGGGCACGCCGGGGACGCCGGCCGCTTCGGCGGCGCGCCGCGAGGCGATCTTGTCGCCCATGGTGGCGATGGCCTCCGGCGGGGGCCCCACCCACACGAGGCCCGCTTCGATGACCCGGCCGGCGAAGCCGGCGTTCTCCGCCAGGAACCCGTAGCCCGGGTGGATGGCCTCGGCCCCGCTGGCGGCCGCCGCCTCCAGGATGGCGGCGATGTTGAGGTAGGACTCGGCGGCGGGGGCGGGACCGACGTTCCAGGCCTCGTCGGCGAGGCGGGTGTGGAGGGCATCCCGGTCGAGGTCGGAGTAGACCGCGATGGAGCGCATCCCCATCTCGCGCACCGCCCGGATCACCCTGACGGCGATCTCTCCGCGGTTGGCGATGAGCACCGATTCCACGCGCCGGCCTCCTATAGCGGGATGTTGCCGTGTTTCTTGCCGGGCGGGTTGCCCCGCTTGTGGCGCAGCATGGCCAGCGCCCGGATGAGGCGCGGGCGGGTCTCCTGGGGGTCGATGACCTCGTCGACGAGGCCGCGCTCCGCTGCTGCGTAGGGGTTGGAGAAGCGCCCCTCGTAGTCGGCGGCCAGCTCCGCCCGCCGTGCCTCGGGGTCGGAAGCCTGCTCCAGTTCCTTGCGGTAGATCACGTTCACCGCTCCCTGGGCCCCCATGACGGCGATCTCGGCGGTGGGCCAGGCGAAGGCGAGGTCGGCTCCCACCGAACGGGAGTTCATGACCACGTAGGCCCCCCCGTAGGCTTTGCGGGTGATCACCGTCAGCCGGGGGACGGTGGCCTCGCAGTAGGCGTAGAGCAGCTTGGCCCCGTGGCGGATGATCCCGCCGTGCTCCTGGCTCAGGCCGGGCAGGAAGCCGGGGACGTCGACGAAGGTGACCAGGGGGATGTTGAAGGCGTCGCAGAAGCGCACGAAGCGGGCGGCCTTCGTCGAGGCGTCGATGTCGAGGGTGCCGGCCAGCACCGTCGGGTTGTTGCCCACGATCCCGACGGTGCGGCCGTCGAGGCGGGCGAAGCCCACCACGATGTTCCGCGCCCAGTGGCGGTGCACCTGATAGAAGTCGCCGTCGTCGACGACCTTCTCGACCAGGGCGGCCATGTCGTACGGTTGGTTGGGGGAGTCGGGGAGGAGGGTGGCCAGGCCCGGGTCCATGCGGTCGGGACGATCCTCAGGGGCGAACGAGGGGGGAGCCTCCAGGTTGTTCTGAGGGAGGAACGAGAGCAGGTAGCGCACCTCCTCGGCCGCCTGGGCTTCATCGGCGGCGACGAAATGGGTCACCCCGGAGATGGAGGCGTGGCTGTGGGCCCCGCCCAGGGTGGCGAAGTCCACCTCCTGCCCGGTGACGGCCTTGATCACGTCGGGGCCGGTGATGAACAGGTGGCTGGCCCCGTTGACCTGGAACACGAAGTCGGTGATGGCCGGCGAGTAGACCGCTCCGCCGGCGCAGGGCCCGAGGATCACGGAGATCTGGGGGATCACCCCGGAGGCCTGCACGTTGCGCCGGAAGATCTCGCCGTAGGCGTCCAGGGAGATGACCCCCTCCTGGATGCGGGCCCCACCGGAATCTTTCAGGCCGATGATCGGCGCCCCGTTGTCCAGGGCCAGGTCCATCACCTTGCAGATCTTCTCGCCCACCGCCTCCCCGAGGCTTCCGCCGAAGACGGTGAAGTCCTCGGAGAACACGAAGGTGGTGCGGCCGTCGATGGTGCCCCACCCGGTCACCACGGCATCGCCGGCGGGGCGGCGGGCCTCGATCCCGAAGCCGTGGGCCCGGTGCCGCGCCAGGCTGTCGATCTCGGTGAAGGTGCCCGGGTCGAGCAGGGCGGCCAGGCGCTCCCGGGCGGAGCCCTTCCCGGGTGCCGGGGCGCGCCGCTCGGCCTCCGCCTCGCGGCGCAGTCGGCGCAGTTGCTCGATGCGCTCCTCGGTGCCCACGCCTCTCCCGTTATCCTCGCCCGGCGGTGCTTCTTGGACTTCGTGGACCGTGATGAGGGATACACCTTATGCGTTCCGCCGGGTGGAGGTGACCGCCTCCACTCAGGATGACGCCTTTCTGCTCGCCGACGCCGGGCCGGTGCTGGTCGTGGCCGACCGGCAGACGGCCGGCCGGGGGCGCCGGGGGAGGGCCTGGGAGGCGGCCCCGCGGGCGGTGGCCGCCAGCCTGGCGTTCCGTCCCACCTGGCCGGAGGCGGCGTGGCCCCGGCTCACCCTGGCGGCCGGCCTGGCGGCGCGGCGGGTCCTGGGGGGTGCCGTGCGCCTGGAGTGGCCCAACGACCTGGTCGCCGGCGGTCGCAAGGTGGGGGGTGTGCTGACCGAGGCCCGGGGGGGCGTGGTGGCGGCCGGCCTGGGGGTGAACCTCCACTGGCCGGCGTCTGCGGTGGAGGGGGCCGGTGCCCTGTACGAGCACGACCCCGGCCCGGAGGTGGCGACGCGGCTGGCCGAAGGCTGGGCGCGGGACCTCCTGAGCCGGGCGGCGGCGGGCCCCGACGCCTGGGGCCGCGCCGAGTACGCCGCCTGCTGCGCCACCCTGGGCCGGGAGGTCACCTGGGAACCGGGGGGGCAGGGCCGGGCGGTGGCGGTGAGGGTGGACGGCGGCCTGGAGGTCGTCACCGCCTCGGGGCGCCGGGTGCTGTACGCCGGAGAGGTGCACACGGTGCGCTCCGCCTGAGGCTCCCTCAGACTGGGTCGGTGAGGTGAAGGCACAATTCCGCCCCCCTGGTATAACGGTGGCGACCACCCTCGCCATGAGCTACGTGCCTCCCACGCCTCCGCTCGCCCCGAAGCCGGGCCCGGCTCCGAAACCCGGGGCCGACGCGGCCGTCAAGCGCCGCTGGCCCAAGCGGGCCCTGATCGGCTTCCTGATCGCCGCCAACCTGGGGATCTTCGGGGGCCTGGGGGCGGTGTGGTGGGCGGCGCGCCAGGTGACCGGGGCGGTGGCGACCCTCGATGCCGGTGAGCTCGGCCTGACCCGCGTCCCGCCGAGCCTCAGCGACCCCCGCACCTTCCTTCTCGTGGGCAGTGACAGCCGGGCCGACCTGCCCGAGGATTGGGAGGGCTACGGCTCCTACGGCGGGCAGCGAGCGGACGTCATCATCCTGGTCCAGGTGCTGCCCCAGCAGGGCGGGGTGCAGATGCTCAGCATCCCTCGCGACACCAAGGTCACCATCAACGGTCGCACCGACCGCATCAATGCTTTCTTCAATGATGGCGCCTCCCGGCTGGTGGCGGCCGTGTCGGAGTTCACCGGGTTGCCCATCCACCACTACCTGCAGGTGGACTTCGCCGGCTTCGCCGGGGTGGTGGATGCCGTGGGGGGGTTGCGTATGACCTTCCCCTACCCGGCGCGAGATCGCAAGGCCAAGCTCAACGTGCCCGCCGGCCCGCAGACCCTCGACGGGCGCACCGCCCTGGCTCTGGCCCGTTCCCGCAGCTACCAGGAGTTGCGCAACGGTGCGTGGGTCTATCTGGAAGCCAGCGACCTCGGCCGCACCCGGCGTCAGCAGGAGCTGCTGATGGCCCTGTTCACCCAGGTGGAGCGGCCCTCGTCGGTGGGAGGGTTCACCGATCTGCTGCGCAGCCTGAAGAAGTTCGTCACCGCCGACAACGCGCTGGGTGAGGACGAGATCATCCAGGTGGCCTGGTCGATGCGCTCGTTGACTCCCGAGAGCGTGGAGGCGCTCACCCTGCCGGTGGACGGCCTGGAGGAGAACGGGGTCTCCTACGTGGTGGCGCGTCAGCCCCAGGCCGGGGAGGCCTTCGCCGCCTTCCGGGCGGGCGAGCCGCTCATCGGGGCGCTCCGGGAGAAGGGCCGGGTAGCGGTGCTGAACGGCAACGGGGTGGCGGGCTCGGCGGGGGCGGTGGCCGACCGGTTGCGCGAGGCCGGTTGGGAGGTGGTCTCCGTCGGCGACAGCGGAAGGGCAGACTACGCCACGACTCTGGTGGTCGCCCAGGGGCGCTACCTCACTCAGGCCGAGGCGCTGCAGGCGTTCCTGGGTTACGGCCGGGTGGAGCAGGGATCGATGCCGCGGGATACCGACCTGGTGGTTATCGTCGGGGCCGATGGCCCCGGCTCCTGATCACGCCGCGCCCGCGGCCCCCCGGCGTCTCGCCGTCCTCGGTGCGGGCTATGTGGGGCTGACCACCGCCGCCGGCTTCGCCCACGCCGGCCACCGGGTGCGGGTGGGAGAGGCCGATGCCCGCCGACTGGCAGCCCTGCAGGCCGGCGAATCGCCCATCACCGAGCCTGGGCTGGCGGCCCTGGTGGCGGCCGGCGTCGCTGCGGGCCGTCTGGAGTTCTGCGCCGACAACGCCGCGGCGGCAGCAGATGCCGAGGCGGTGTTCGTGGCGGTGCCCACCCCCGAGGGCGCCGGAGGCAGGGTCGATCTCTCCTTCGTCATGGCGGCGCTGGCCGCGGTGGCCGCCGTGGTCGGCCCCTCGACCCCGCTGGTGATCAAGTCGTCGGTGCCCCCCGGCACGGCGGCCCGCCTGACCGCGTTCCTGCGGGAACTGGGGTGCGCGGCCCCGGTGGTGGTCAATCCGGAGTTCCTGCAGGAGGGGCGGGCGGTGCAGGACGTGCTGCACCCCTACCGGGTGGTGGTGGGCTCCGACGATCGCGACGCCGCCGCACTGGTGGCCGGTCTGCATGAGCCCTTCGGCGCGCCGGTCGTGATCGGCGGCGCGGCCTCCGCCGAACTGGCCAAGTACGCCGCCAACGCCTACCTGGCCACCCGGCTCACCTTCGTCAACGCCATCGCCCACCTGGCCGAGGCGGTAGGGGCCGATGCCGGCGACGTGCTGGTGGCCCTGTCCCTCGACCCGCGAGTGGGCCCCCACTACCTTCGGCCGGGGCCGGGATACGGGGGATCTTGCTTCCCGAAGGACGTGCGCGCCTTGGTGGCCGCCGCCGGCGACCACGGCCACGACCTCAAGCTGCTGCGGGCCGTGGTCGAAACGAACGACGACCAGCTGGACCGGGTGGCGGCCAAGGTGCGCACCGCCGCCGGGGGGCTCCAAGGGAAGGTGGTCGGGCTGCTCGGCCTGGCTTTCAAGGGCGGTACCGCAGATACGCGCAGCTCCCCGGCGGTGGCGCTGGCGGAACGCCTGACGGCGGCCGGGGCATCGGTGCAGGCCTACGACCCGGCCGCCCGGGTGGACCTGCCGGGGGTGGTGCTCGTGCCCGACGCCGTGGCCGCGGCCGCGGGGGCCGACGTGCTGCTGGTGGCTACCGAGTGGGAGGAGTTCGCCGCTCTCGAACCGGCGGCGCTGGCGGCGGTGATGCGGGGCCGGGCGGTGGTCGACGCCCGCAACCTGCTCGATCGTGACGCGGTGGAGGCGGCGGGCCTTGAGTACCGGGGCCTCGGACGCTGATGTCCAAGGAGGTGCGGGGATGAGCCGGAAGGCGATGGTGACCGGAGGCGCCGGCTTCGTCGGCAGCCATCTGGTCGACCTGCTGGTCGACGGCGGTTGGGAGGTCCAGGTCGTCGACGACCTCTCCTCCGGGCGCATGGAGCACCTGGCCGCGGCTCGGCGCCGGGGCAAGGTGGCGGTGCTGGTCATGGACATCCGCGCCCCGGAACTCGGCGACGCCGCCGCCCGCTTCGCCCCGGAGGTGATCTTCCACCTGGCGGCCCAGTCGAAGGTCCGGCCCTCGGTGGATGACCCGCTCAAGGACGCCTCGATCAACGTGCTGGGCACGGTGAATGTGCTGCTGGCCGCAGTGCGCTCCGAGGCGCGTCGGGTGGTCTTCGCCTCCTCCGGCGGGGCCATCTACGGGGGCGGGGCCCGGCTTCCGGCCACCGAGCGCACCGCCCGGCACCCCGAGTCGCCCTACGGCATCACCAAGAAGATCGTGGAGGACTACTTCCGCTGGTTCCGGGAGGCCTACGGCCTGGAGTACGTGCTCCTCGCCATGGCCAACATCTACGGCCCGCGGCAGGACCCGGGACTGGAAGGGGGGGTCACCGCCATCTTCGCCAAGGCCATGCTGGAGGGGCGGCGGCCGGTCATCTTCGGCGACGGCAGCCAGACCCGCGACTACGTCTACGTGGGGGATGCGGCCGATGCCTTCGCCCGGGCGGCCGACCGGGGCAGGGGGGTGCTGCTGAACATCGGCAGCGGCCGGGAGACCTCGGTCCTGGCCTTGTACGAGATGCTGGCCCAGATCACCGGCTTCCCCATGCGCCCCGAGTTCACCGACCCCAAGCCGGGGGACATCGCTCGCTCGGTGATCGACCCCGGCCGGGCCGCGAAGGTGCTGGGCTGGGAGGCCTGGACCCCGCTGGAAGAGGGCCTGCGCCGCACCGTGGAGTGGTACCGGGGCGGCGCTACGGCCGGCGGCGGTACCGGTTGACCGCCAGTGGGGCGAACACGGCGATGATCGCCACCACCCAGATGAGGGTGTAGGCCACCGCGTTCTGCAGCGGCCAGACGCTCGGTTCGGGCGTGCCGGGGGGGATGTTGCCGAACAACTCCCGGGCGGCCTGGGTCACTGCCGACACCGGGTTCCATTCGGCGAAGGCCCGCAGCACCCCCGGCAGGTTCTCGGAGGGCACGAAGGTGTTGGCGATGAAGGTCAGCGGGAAGATGACCATGAACGAGGCGTTGTTGATCACCTCGACGCTGGGCACCAGCAGGCCGACGTAGGCCATCACCCAGGAGAAGGCGTAGGCGAAGGCGAGCAGTAGGGCGAACCCGGCGGCGGCTTCGAGCGGGCCGGTGTGGAGCCGCCAGCCGACGATCAAGCCGGTGATCGCCATGATGGCCAGCGACAGCACGTTGTAGATGACGTCGCTCGCCGTACGTCCCACCAGCACCGCCGCCCGCGACATGGGCAGGGCGCGAAAGCGGCTCATGATGCCCTTCTGCATGTCGTCGGCCAGGCCGGCGCCGGTGAAGGTGGCGCCGAACACCACCGTCTGGGCGAAGATCCCCCCGATGAGGAACTCCCGGTAGGAGCCTCCGGGGATGGCGATGGAGTCCCCGAAGACGTAGGCGAACAACAGCACGAACATGATCGGGGAGATCAGGACGAAGACCAGGACCTCGGGGACGCGCTTGATCTTGATGACGTTCCGTTTGGCGATGACGTGGCTGTCGACGGCCAGCCGGAGCAGGCCCTTCACGATGCCTCCCCGTTGGGTTCCGCTTCTTCGGACGGCTGCGCCGCGTGCCCGGTGAGAGCGAGGAACACGTCGTCGAGCGTCGGCCGGCGGAGCCCCACGTCGTAGACGGCGATGGCGGCCTCCTCGATGGCCGCCAGCACCTCCCGGAATGCCCCCGGGCCTCCCGAGATGGGGGCGGTGACGGTGCGGGAGCGCGCCACCTGGGCCCTGCCGTCCGAGAAGCGATCCAGGATCAGGCGGGCCGGCTCGACGGCGTCGGGCGAAGTGACGGTGATCTCGATGCGTTCGCCTCCGACGCGCGCCTTGAGCTCATCGGCGGTGCCGTGGGCGATCTCCCGGCCGTGGTCGATGACCACGATGTCGTCGGCCAGCTGGTCGGCCTCTTCCAGGTACTGCGTGGTGAGCAGCAGGGTGGTTCCCCGGCCGACCAGGGCGCGGATCACCCCCCACATCTCGGTGCGGCCGCGCGGGTCGAGGCCGGTGGTGGGCTCGTCGAGGAACAGCACGGGGGGCTCGGCGACGATGGCCCCGGCCAGGTCGAGGCGGCGCCGCATGCCCCCCGAGTAGGTCTTGACCGGTCGATCGGCCGCGGCGGTGAGGTTGAAGCGCTCGAGCAGCGCCCGCGCCCGCGCTCGCGCTGCGGCGCGCCCCAGGTGGTAGAGGCGGCCGATCATGTCCAGGTTCTCGAACCCGGTGAGGTGCTCGTCGACGGCGGCGAACTGCCCGGAGAGGCCGATGCGCCGCCGCACCTCGGCCGGGGAGGCGAGCAAGTCGGCCCCGGCCACTGTGGCCGAACCGGCGTCGGGCTGCAGCAGGGTGGCCAGGATCGACACGGCCGTTGTCTTGCCGGCGCCGTTGGGGCCCAACAGGGCCAGGACGGTGCCTTCGGGGACGTGGAGGTCCAGCCCGTCGAGGGCGGTCACCTCCTTGTATCGCTTCACCAGCCCGGTGGCCTCTACGGCACCGCTCATAGCTTCTCCCGGTCGGGGCGGCGAGCGGGGAGGCTACCGGAAGGAGCGGGGTACCCAACGGTGGCTGCCGGGGGGGCGGGCCCCGAGCCGATCGGCCAAGATGGGGCCATGTCCTACACGCTGATCTCAGATCTGACCGACCGGGTGGAGGTTCCCGAGCGTGGCACCCTCAGCCGCGTCTTGCACGCCGACGACCGGGTGCGCCTGGTGCTCTTCGCCTTCGACACCGGCCAGGAACTCACCGAGCACACCGCGAGCGTGCCGGCGATCCTGCAGGTGCTGTCCGGCCGGTTCCGGGTAGGCGCGGGCGGCGACACTTTCGAGATGGGCCCGGAAGCCTGGCTGCGCCTCGACGCTCACGAGCCGCACTCGGTCGTCGCCCTGGAACCGTCGCGGCTGCTCCTGACCATGCTGGCGGGGTAGGAGCGCTTCGGCCGGTTGGGGGTGGGGCCGGCGCGCGGTGCCGTCTGGTGAGCCTCTCCTTCGTCTCCTTCGTGGGAACGGGGGAGTGGGTGGCGAGGCTTTGCGGGCCGCCGGAGGGGCGCCGGGTCTTGCCTCCCCCGTGGCAACGGGGGAGGTGGCTCCGAGTCCTCGAGGAGCCGGAGGGGGTTGCTGCACACGTAAGCCTCCGCCGCGCCCTCCGCAGCCCTCCCCCCGGCCCTCTCCCGCTGGGCCGGGAGGGGGAAGCCATCTTCTCCTCCCCCGTGGGGACGGGGGAGGTGGCCCGTCAGGGCCGGAGGGGGAAGCGAAGGGCGCGACCAAGGCCCAGTCGCGCCCTTGGCGCCCCTTCCCCCCCGCCCCCCTCCCGCTGGGCCGGGAGGGGGAACGGTCCGCTTCTCTCCCGGCCACCGGGGAGGGAACCGTCCCCTGGGCGAGCGTGCGGGAATGGGCCGGAGAGGAGTCGTCCACTGCTGTGTTCTATCCGGGGGGTGGGCTCACCCACACCGCTGCATCGGTATCGCCTTCGTAGGTCTCCCCCTCCCACCCGACGGCGACCAGTCCCGGACCCCCCGCCGTCACCTCGAGCATCGTCCCGCCACCGGGGACCCCCTCGTCATGCGGCACCCGCGACCAGATCAACCCATCCGCCGAGGTCCACACCGCCCGGCCGACGGCGACCAGACCCGGGCCCCCGACCGTCACCGAGAACATCAACTGCCAGCCGGGGCCGCCCAACACCGCCCCATCGTGCGGCACCCGCGACCAGATCAACCCATCGCGAGAGGTCCACACCGCCGCATCGCAATCACCCCAATCGCCGCCGGAGCAGTCGCTGCCGACGGCGACCAGACCCGGACCCCCCACCACCACCGAGTACACCACCTGCCGGCCGGGGCCGCCGAAGATCGACTCATCATGCGGCAGCCGGGACCACGACAGGCCATCGCGAGAGGTCCACACCGCCGCATCCCCATCACCGCCGGACTCGTCCCAGCCGACGGCGACCAGACCCGGACCCCCCGCCGTCACCGACAGCATTCCCTGCTGGCCGCGGGGGTCGGCGAAGATCGCCTCGTCATGCTGCACCCTGGACCACACCAGACCGGCGACCGCGACAGCTGCCGTGGTGGTGGTGACCGCCGCCGAGGTCGGGGTGACCGCCGCCGTGGCGTTGTCTGCCGTGAGGGTGGTGGTGTCACCGACCGAGTCGCCGCCGCAGCCTGCGACCAGCAGCAGCATCGCCACTGCCAGGGCTTGTGCCAACCACCTGGCCGGCAGCGTGTGGCGACCGGTGGTTGGTCCGGTGCTCATGGTTCCCTCCCGGGGTGTGGTGCCCGGCGACCCGCCCCATCCCGAGGGGGTCGCTCCACACCCCCCGGGAGCCGATGCCAGAAGCGTACCTGTCGGTGCTGCCGAGTGCCGGGGGACGGCGCCGCCGACCCCGAAGCACCCCCAAGGGTGACCGCCGTCCCCTGGGGTGCTGCTTGCTAAGTACACCATTTCCAGGGGCAGGGGTAAGGCGGGTTCCCGGCGGTCGTCAACCTGCTGGCGCTCGCCTGAACGTGGCGACAACGTAGTCACCAGCGAACAGAGTCGCTAGCGCGGAGTCCTGTTCATCGAACTCGACACTCACGGTGTCGCTCCAGAGCAGGCTGTGGAGCTGTTCCTCAGCCTGCATGACACCCTCCGGCTCTAGGCATGCGATGGCTTCGCTTCTCATGTCCCACGTGAGGATGTGGCCGTCGAACTCGTAGGAGCCGCTGACAGCGTTGCAGGGGAGGTGGCCGGTAACCCGGCCGTCGCTCCAGAACCTGAAGATCGGAGGGCCGGACCACCGAGGGGACTCGAGAGGGATGACGACTGGTCGTCCATACACCGTGATGCTCTCGAGCAGCCAGGTTCCCTGCATTCCGCCAGACGTGGGTCCGCCCGTCGTGGTCCGTACCGTTGTGGTCGAAACGGCGGAGGAGGTGCCACTCGTGGAGCTGGCGCCCTGCCCAGAACACGCGGCCAGGACTACGGCAGTTAGGAGCACGGCCAGCGCTTGAGAGCTCCTTGTAGGTTTCACCGGAGGCCCCCGTTCTCCTGACGACTCTGATGATATGAGCGGGTCACCCTGGGCGCCGGTGCCCTCATCTGGTGTTGCTGCTGGCCGGTGTGGTTTGTGTCACTGTCGGGTGATAGATAGTTGTCATGAGCGTCGGACACGCTGCTGCGATGGGAACGCCGGACATGCCGGCCCCCAAGAGCCTGTCGGATGATGGGCTGGTGGCTGAGCTGGGCCGGCTGGGCCGCCTCGCCGCCCAGGTCGAGGCACAGCGGGCCGTCCTGGTCACCGAAGCCGAACGCCGTGGTCTGCCCCGCCGGCGAGGGTTCGGGTCTACTACCGCCTGGCTGACCGCGATGTCGGGGGAGCCGGGGTCGGTGTGCCGCCGTCAGGTGGCGGTGGCTTCGGCTCTGGAGAACATGCCGGAGACCAAGGCGGCGTTCTGTGCCGGTGAGGTGTCCGAATCCAAGGTGCGGGTGCTGGCGCAGGCGCAGGCGCTGGCCCCCGAACAGTTCGCCGCCGACGAGAAGATCCTGGTGGATCAGGTGAAGACGGCTGCGGCGCAGCAGGCGC
>VGBK01000008.1 GCA_016870535.1 Actinomycetota bacterium
TGGCCTCACCTTCCGCCACCGCAGCCTCCGCCTTCGGAGCCCGCGCCCGGCGCACCGGCTTGGCCTCACCTTCCGCCACCGCAGCCTCCGCCTTCGGAGCCCGCGCCCGGCGCACCGGCTTGGCCTCACCTTCCGCCACCGCAGCCTCCGCCTTCGGAGCCCGCGCCCGGCGCACCGGCTTGGCCTCCGGGAGAACGGCTTCCGGCGGGGCCGCTTCCGCCGCGGCTTCCTCCTGAGAGGCTTCCACCGGGACGGCTTCGGCCGCGGCTTCCTCCTGAGAGGCTTCCACCGGGACGGCTTCGGTCGCGCCCGACGGCAGCGACTCGGCGGCGGGGATGTCGCCGGCCCCGGTCACCGCCTCCTCGATCGCGCCGGCCGGAGTCTCCTCGATGGCTTCCGGAGGGGCTGCACTCACCGCCACCTCCAGCGCGGTGGCGGCTGCCGCCGGAGCGGCGGCCACCGCCTGCTCGGCCGCGGCCGGCACCGCTTCGGCCACCTCGGCCACGGACACCGCCTCCAGCGTCTCCGTCGCCTCGCGCCGGGCTTCCTCGAACTCGCTGCGCGCCGAGCCGGGGTCGACTCGCTTGCCGCCCCCGGCTTCGATGAGACGCTTCCCCTCGGTGCGGCGCTTGCCCCCCCCGGCCTCCACCAGGCGCTTGCCCCCGCCCGCCTCGATGAGCCCACCGCGCCGCTCCCCGGCGGCGGCTTCGGCGCGCGCCTTGGCCGGAGCGCGTCGGCCGGCGGGCCCGCCGGTAGCCAGCGCCGCCTCGGCGGCGATCTTCTCGCGCGTGGCCGACAGGGACGGCATCACGTCGCCGCGATACACCCAAACCTTGACCCCGATGGCTCCCACCGTGGTGCGCGCCGTGGCGGTGCCGAAGTCCACGTCGGCACGGAGGGTGTGCAGCGGGACCCGCCCCTCCCGGTACCACTCGCGCCGGCCCATGTCGGAGCCGCCCAGGCGCCCGGAGCACTGCACCCGGACTCCCTGAGCCCCGGCCTTCATGGCGGTCTGCACGGCGCGCTTCAGGGCGCGGCGGAACGAGACGCGGCCCTGCAGCTGATCGGCGATGCCCTGGGCAAGGAGCTGGGCATCGATCTCGGGGCCCTTCACTTCGATGACGTTCAGCTTCACCTCGCGGCCGGTCAGGGTCTCCAGCAGGTGACGCAGGCGGTCGACCTCGGCGCCGCTGCGGCCGATGACCACGCCCGGCCGGGCGGTGTGGATGTCGATCTGGACCTTCTTGTCGCCGATGCGCTCGATCTCGATGCGGGAGACGGCGCCGCGGGTCAGCTCGCCGGTGAGGAGATCCCGGATGCGGGCATCCTCGAGCACCTGCGCGGCATAGCCCCGGTCGCTGTACCAACGCGACTTCCAGTCGGTCACCACACCGAGGCGGAGCCCGTAGGGGTGCACCTTCTGACCCATCAGCCTTCCTCGCCTTCCTCGCGCCGGTCTCCGACGACGATGGTCACATGGCTCGTGCGCTTCAGGATGCGGCTGGCGCGACCCCGGGCGCGGGGCCGCATGCGCTTGAGGGTGGGGCCTTCGTCGGCAAAGGCCCGCACCACGAAAAGCTCGCCGGCATCGAGAGCGTGATTGTGGCGGGCATTGGCCACGGCCGACTCCAGCACCTTGCGCACCGGATCGGTGGCCCGCCGGTTGGTGAAGGCGAGCACGCGGCGCGCCTCCTCGACCGGGAGGCCGCGCACCAGGTCGAGCACGCGCCGCACCTTGTAGGGCGACTGCCGAATGTACTGCGCTCGAGCCTGCACCTTCATCGCTTCTTCCTCGCCGCTTTGTCGCCACCGTGGCCCCGGAAGGTGCGGGTCGGGGCGAACTCCCCGAGCTTGTGCCCCACCATGGACTCGGTGATGTACACCGGGACGTGCTTGCGCCCGTCGTGGACGGCCAGGGTGTGCCCCACCATCTCCGGGATGATCGTGGAGCGCCGGCTCCAGGTCTTGATGACTCGCTTGTCCCCGGAACGGTTGGCGCGCTCGATCTTCACCAGGAGGTGGTCGTCCACGAACGGGCCCTTGCTCAGGCTGCGCGCCATGGCTACCTCCTGCCCTTGCGGCTGCGGCGCCGCACGATGAGGGCGTCGCTGGCCTTGTTCTTCTTGCGGGTGCGCCCCTCGGGCTTGCCCCAGGGGCTCACCGGGTGTCGCCCGCCGGAGCTCTTGCCTTCGCCGCCGCCCAGAGGGTGGTCGACGGGGTTCATGGCCACGCCGCGAGTCTGGGGGCGGACCCCCCGCCAGCGGCTCCGGCCGGCCTTGCCGCCCTTGACCAGTTCCGCTTCGGGGTTCCCCACCTGGCCCACCGTGGCCCGGCAGTCGAGCGGCACGTTGCGCATCTCGCCCGAGGGCAGGCGCAGCAGCGCCAGGCCGGCCTCCTTGGCGATCAACTGGATGGCCGACCCGGCGGAGCGACCCAGCTTGGCGCCGCCTCCCGGCCGCAGTTCGACGGCGTGCACCATGGTGCCGGCCGGGATGTTGCGCAGCGGGAGGGCGTTCCCCGGCCGAATCTCGGCGCCCGGCCCGGATCCCAGCACGTCGCCGACGGCGACGCGCAACGGGGCCAGGATGTAGCGCTTCTCCCCGTCGTGGTAGTGCAGCAGGGCCAGGCGGGCGCTCCGGTTGGGGTCGTACTCGATGGCGGCCACGGTGGCCGGCACCCCGTCCTTGGTGCGGCGGAAGTCGACGATGCGGTAGCGGCGCTTGTGGCCCGAACCGCGGTGACGCGACGTAACCCGCCCGTGGACGTTGCGTCCCCCGGTGTTGCGGCGCACCCCCAGGAGGCTCTTCTCCGGCTCGGTCTTGGTGATCTCGGCGAAATCGGAGACGGTGCGGAAGCGGCGCCCCGGCGAGGTCGGCTTGTACTTCTTGACGGCCATGCTCATACCCCGAAGATGTCGATGGAGTCGTCGGCGGCCAGGGTCACCAGGGCCCGCTTCACATCGGCCCGCCGGCCGAAGGTCCAGCCGGTGCGCTTGCGCTTGCCCCGGCGGTTCATGACGTTCACCGCCAAGACCCTGACCTTGAAGATGGACTGCACCGCCTGCTTGATCTCGGTCTTGGTCGCCCTCGGGTGCACCTCGAAGGTGTAGGTGTGAGTGGACTCGATGAGGTCGTAGGACTTCTCGGACACCACGGGAGCCAGCACGACGTCGCGGGGGTTCTTCATGCCGGTTCCCCTTCCTCGCGCACGAAGTCGTCGCCGGCCACCTCGTAGCGGGCGGCTCCGGCGGCCCGGGCAACCGTCTCCCGGCTGAAGACCACGGTGCCGGCCCAGAGCACGTCGTAGGCTGCCAGGCGCCCGGGTTCGGTCAGCATCACCTGAGGAAGGTTGGCGAAGGAACGGGCCGCGGCGTGATCCCCCCGGTCGAGCACCACCAGCACCTTCCCGGCCGCTTCCATGCCGCGCAGCAGGGCCACCGCCTGCTTGGTCCGGGGAGCGTCCCAGTCGAAGGCCTCGACCACCTTGACCTGCCCTTCGGCGGCCCGGGCGGAGAGGGCGCTGCGCAGGGCGAGGCGCTTCATCTTCTTGGGGGTGCGCTGGCGGTAGTCGCGGGGGTGCGGCCCGAACACCGCGCCGCCGCCGCGGAACTGGGGGGCCCGGATTGAGCCCTGCCGGGCGCGGCCCAGGCCCTTCTGGCGCCACGGCTTCTTGCCCCCGCCGCGCACCTCGCCGCGGGTCTTGGTGTCGGCCGTGCCCGCCCGGGCGGCGGCCAGTTGGGCGGTCACCACCTGATGCATCACGGCGACGTTGGGCTCGATGCCGAAGACCGCCGGGTCGAGCGCCATCTCGCCGGCGCGCTCCCCCGACGACGTGTAGACGGCGGCGGTCACCTTGTCAGCCACGCGTCTTCACCGCCTCTCTGACCAGCACGACGGCGCCGCGGGCGCCCGGCACCGCCCCCTTCAGCAGGAGGAGGCTCCGCGCCGCGTCCACGTCGACCACTTCCAGGTTGAGCACGGTGCGCTTCTCGGCGCCCATGTGCCCCGGGAGGCGCAGCCCCTTGAAGACCCGGGAGGGGGTGGCGCACGCCCCGATGGAACCGGGGGCGCGGTGGATGCGGTGGGCCCCGTGGCTGGCTCCCTGCCCGGCGAAGTTGTGCCGCTTGATGACCCCGGCGAAGCCCTTGCCCTTGGAGACCCCGGCCACGTCGGCCCGGCCCCCCTTGGCCAGCACGTCGGCCACCGAGATCTCCTGGCCCACCTCGTAGGAATCCGGGTCGCTCACCCGCACCTCGACCAGATGCCGGTGCGGCGGCACCCCGGCGGAGGCGAAGTGGCCCGACAGCGGCCGGTTCACCTTGCGCTCGGGCAGCTCGCGGTAGGCGATCTGGATGGCGCCGTAGCCGTCGCTCGCCTCGGACTTGACCTGGACGACGCGGCAGGGCCCCGCCTTGATGACGGTCACGGGGATGGCCCGGGCCTCATCGTCGAAGACCTGGGTCATGCCCAGCTTCTCTCCGAGGATCGCCTTCACGTCTTGATCTCCACTTCCACGCCGGCCGGCAGGTCGAGGCGCATCAGCGAATCCACCGTCTTCGGGGTCGGCTGCAGGATGTCGATGAGGCGCTTGTGGATGCGCATCTCGAAGTGCTCGCGGGAGTCCTTGTCCTTGTGCGGCGACCGGATGACGCAGTACCGATGGATCTCGGTGGGCAGCGGCACCGGCCCCCTGATCTTGGCCTGGGTGCGGACGACCGTCTCGGCGATCTTGCGCGCCGACTCATCGACCACCTCGTGGTCGTACGCCTTCAGGCGGATCCTGATCCTGTGCTCTTCTGCCACGGCTGCCTCTACTCGCCTATTTGATGATCTTGGTGACGCGTCCTGCGCCCACCGTACGGCCACCCTCACGGATCGCGAACCGCAACCCCTCCTCCATCGCAATCGGAGAGATCAACGACACCCGCATCTCCGTGTTATCCCCCGGCATCACCATCTCCACACCCTCCCCCAAACCAATCGACCCCGTCACATCCGTCGTCCGGAAATAAAACTGCGGCCGATACCCCGGAAAAAACGGATTATGCCGCCCACCCTCCTCCTTCGTCAACACATACACCTGAGCCTCAAACTCAGTATGCGGAGTAATCGACCCCAACGCACACACCACCTGCCCCCGCTCCACATCATCCTTCCCCACCCCCCGCAACAACAAACCAACATTATCCCCCGCCCGCGCCTCATCCAACAACTTACGGAACATCTCCACACCCGTAACCGTCGTCTTACGCGTCGGACGAATCCCCACCACCTCCACCTCAGTACCCACCGACAACCGACCCTGCTCCACCCGACCCGTCACCACCGTCCCCCGACCCGTAATCGAAAACACATCCTCCACCGGCATCTGGAACGGCTTCTCCACATCCCGCTGCGGCAACGGCACATACGAATCCAACGCCGCCATCAACTCCAACACCGACTCCTCATGCGCCGCATCCCCCTCCAACGCCAACAAAGCCGACCCCCGCACCACCGGCACCTCATCCCCCGGAAACTCATACTCCGTCAGAAGATCCCGAACCTCCAACTCCACCAAATCCAACAACTCAGGATCATCCACCAAATCAACCTTATTCAAATACACCACAATACAAGGCACCCCCACCTGACGCGCCAACAACACATGCTCCCGCGTCTGCGGCATCGGACCATCATCCGCCCCCACCACCAACACCGCACCATCCACCTGCGCCGCCCCCGTAATCATATTCTTAATGTAATCCGCATGCCCCGGCATATCCACATGCGCATAATGCCGCGCATCCGTCTCATACTCCACATGCGCAATCGCAATCGTAATCCCCCGCTCCTTCTCCTCAGGAGCCTTATCAATCTGATCAAACGGCGTAAACACCACCTTCGGATTACGCGCCGCCAACACCCGCGTAATCGCCGCCGTCAAAGTCGTCTTCCCATGATCAATATGACCCATCGTCCCCACATTCACATGCGGCTTCGTACGCTCAAACCTCTCCTTACCCATCGCTGATCATCCTCTCCTTGGAACTATCCCCGGACCCTCGCCACGATGTCGCGGGCGATGCTTTCCGGTACCGGCTGATACGAGTCGAACTGCATGGTGTAGACGGCGCGCCCCTGCGTGCGGGACCGCAGGTCGGTGGCGTAGCCGAACATCTCGCCGAGCGGCACCCGGGCGGTGACCACCCGCGCCCCGGAGCGCTGGCCCATCTCGCCGATGTGGCCCCGGCGCCCGTTGAGGTCGGCGATGACATCCCCCAGGTACTCCTCGGGGGTCACCGCCTCGACCGCCATCACCGGCTCCAGCAACTGCACGCCCGCCCGGCGGGCGGCCTCCCGGAAGGCCATGGATCCGGCGATCCGGAACGCCAGCTCGGAGGAGTCCACGGCGTGGTGGGAGCCGTCCACCAGGATGGCGCGCACGTTGAGCATCGGGTATCCCGCCAGCACCCCGGAGTCGAGCGCCTCCTGAATGCCGGCGTCGACGGCTCCGATGTACTCCCGGGGCACGACCCCGCCCCGGCTGCGGTCGACGAACTCGTAGCCGCCGCCCGGATTCGGCTCCAGGTCGATGACCACGTGCCCGTACTGGCCGTGGCCCCCGGTCTGCTTGACGTGGCGGGCCTCGACCCCGCGGACGGCGTCGCGGATGGTCTCCCGGTAAGCGACCTGCGGGCGGCCCACGTTGGCGTTGACCCCGAACTCCCGCTGCAGGCGGTCGACCAGGATCTCGAGGTGCAACTCCCCCATGCCCCAGAGGATGGTCTGCCCGGTCTCCTCGTCGCCGCGCACCAGGAAGGTGGGGTCCTCGTCGGCCAGGCGATGCAAGCCGTCGCCCAGTTTGTCCTGATCGGCCTTGGTGCGGGGCTCGATGGCAATGGAGATCACCGGGGCGGGAAAGGTCATCGCCTCCAGTTGGATGGGGGCGTTCACCGCCGCCAGGGTGTCGCCGGTGGTGGTGTGCTTGAGCCCCACCGCGGCCACGATCTCCCCGGCGAAGACGTCCTCGATGTCCTCGCGATGGTTGGCGTGCATCCGCAGGAGGCGCCCCAACCGCTCCTTCTTGCCGTTGGTGGCGTTCAGGATGGCGCCGCCCTTGGAGGCATGCCCGGAATACACCCGGAAGTAGGTCAGCCGGCCCACATAGGGATCGCTCATGATCTTGAAGGCCAGCGCGGCGAAAGGCTCGGAGTCGTCGGCCCGCCGCTCCAGCACCTCGTGCTCCAGGCCCGGCTTGAAACCCCGCACCGCCGGCAGGTCCAGGGGGCTGGGCAGGTACGACATCACCGCGTCGAGCAGGGGCTGCACGCCCTTGTTGCGGAACGAGGAGCCCATGAGCACCGGCTGGAACCGCCCCGCCAGGGTGCCCGCCCGGATGGCCTGGCGGATCTCATCGGGCGAGAGAGGAGCGTCTTCGAGGTACCTCTCGAGCAGGGCTTCGTCGCCTTCGGCCACCTTCTCGAGCATCACGTGACGCCACTTCTCGGCATCGGCGACGAGATCGCCGGGGATCTCCACCGTGTCCCAGCGATCGCCCATGCCGTCGGGCCACAGGTGGGCCTTCATCTCGATGAGGTCGACGACGCCGCGGAACCCGCCTTCGGCCCCCACCGGGATCTGGAGGACCAGGGGGTTGGCCTCGAGCCGAAGGGTGATGGAGTCGACGGACGCCAGGAAGTCGGCTCCGATGCGGTCCATCTTGTTGACGAAGCAGATGCGCGGCACGCCGTACCGGGTCGCCTGCCGCCAGACCGTCTCGGACTGCGGCTCGACCCCGGCGACGGCGTCGAAGACGGCCACCGCCCCGTCGAGCACCCGCAGAGCCCGCTCCACCTCGACGGTGAAGTCGACGTGGCCCGGGGTGTCGATGATGTTGATCCACGTGTCCTTCCAGAGACAGGTGGTGGCCGCCGAGGTGATGGTGATGCCGCGCTCCTGCTCCTGCGCCATCCAATCCATGACCGCGGCGCCCTCGTGGACCTCGCCCATCTTGTAGGTCCGGCCCGTGTAGTAGAGGATGCGCTCGGTGGTGGTGGTCTTGCCGGCATCGATGTGAGCCATGATCCCGATGTTCCGCGTGCGGCTCAGCGGGTACTGGCGCAGTCGAGTGAGGGGGACGCCGGCGGCCATGGCAGTTACCAGCGGTAGTGGGCGAAGGCCTTGTTGGACTCCGCCATCTTGTGAATGTCCTCGCGGCGCTTCACCGCCGCCCCCGTCCGGTTGGCCGCGTCGAGGATCTCCAGCGCCAGCCGCTCTTCCATGGTGTGCTCCCGCCGCTTCCGGGCGTAGCCGACCAGCCAGCGCACCGCCAGCGTCTGGCCGCGCCGCGGCCTGACCTCGACCGGCACCTGGTAGGCCGACCCGCCCACCCGGCGGGAGCGCACCTCCACCTGCGGACGGATGTTGTCCATGGCGCGCTTGAGGATCTGGATGGGATCCTGGCCCGCCCGGCGCTCGACGATCTCGAGGGCGCCGTAGACGATCTTGCGGGCCTTCTCCTTCTTGCCCTTCCAGAGAAGCTTGTTGACCACCTGGCTCACCAGGACGCTGCGGAATACCGGGTCGGCTTCCGGCTGGCGGACATCGGCGGGGGCGCGTCTCACCTCTACGACTCCTTCTTGGCTCCGTAGCGGGAGCGGGCCTGCTTGCGGTCCGAGACCCCGGCGGCATCGAGGGTGCCCCGGATGACCTTGTAGCGGATGCCGGGGAGATCCTTCACCCGGCCGCCGCGGATCAGAACGATGGAGTGCTCCTGGAGGTTGTGGCCCTCTCCGGGGATGTAGGCGGTCACCTCGACCCCATGGGCCAAGCGGACCCGGCACACCTTGCGCAGGGCCGAGTTCGGCTTCTTGGGAGTCACCGTGTAGACCCGAGTGCACACGCCGCGCCGCTGGGGCGCTCCGGCCAGGCCGGGCGTCTTGTCCTTCTTCGGCTTCGGCTTGCGGCCCTCACGGACCAGCTGCTGAATCGTCGGCACGACGTTCCTCACTCGACACACCGCCCCGCAGGACGGTCTCTTCTTCCTTACATGCGAAAGTCGGCTCCTCGGCCCGTCGCCAGGCCGATTCGCCGACCCGCTCCTGACCCCCTTCCGGGGCTATTGACCCGGCTTGGGTCGAGCCGGGCCGCCCCCCCACGCGGAAGGGACTAGGGGGACTGAGTCACGGCGACGGAGTATAGGCGCGGCCCGGAAAACAGCGCAAAGCCGCCTGCTCGCCCGGCCGCCGGTGGCCCCCCTCCGACGCGGGCGCCGGAGTCACCGCAAGATGCGGGAGGAGCGGGGTCGCCGAGCCCCTCTACTCGCTATCGGCCTCGCCGCCCTCCTCCCCAGGATCGATGGCCTGCCCCCTCCCGGCCGCCTCCTCGGCGGCGGCCTCGGCTTCGCGGTGGGCGCCGAGCGAGGCCAGCCACTCCGCCGGGTTGACGGGCAGCGCCTCCTCCTCGGACTCCGGGGCCGGGCCGCCGAACAGGCTGAGGGCACTGACCACCGTGGCCCCGGGCAGCAGCGGCTGCACCGCCTGGTAGGGGTCGGCCCCGGTCCCCGCCGGGATCAGCTTCCCGATGATCACATTCTCCTTGAGGCCGCGCAGGAAGTCGGAGCGCCCCTGCAGGGCGGCCTCGGTGAGCACCCGGGTGGTCTCCTGGAAGGAGGCCGCCGAGAGCCAGGAGTCGGTGGCCAGCGAGGCCTTGGTGATCCCCATCAGCTCGGGCCGTCCCTCGGCCGGACGCTTGTCCTCCTTCACCAGGGCGCGGTTCGTCTCGAGGAACTCCCGATCGTCCACCAGTTCGGCAGGGAGATAAGAGGATTCCCCGGGGTTCACCACCCGCACCCGGCGCAGCATCTGGCGCACGATCATCTCGATGTGCTTGTCGTGGATGTCGACGCCCTGGCTGCGGTACACCTCCTGCACCTGGTCGACCAGGTACTGCTGGGCGGCCCGCACCCCCTGGACGTCGAGGACCTCCTTGGGGTCCAGAGGCCCCTCGGTGAGCTGGGTGCCGGGGTCGATCTCATCCCCGGGATGCACCCGCAGGCGGGCGAAGCGGGTCAGGGAGTACTCCTGCTCCACCCCGTCGCCGCCGGCGACCACCACCTTGCGGCTCCCCTCGGCCTCGATCACGGAGACGACGCCGCCCTGCTCGGCGAGCAGCGCCTTGCCCTTGGGAGTGCGGGCCTCGAACAACTCGACCACCCGGGGAAGGCCGTGGGTGATGTCCTCACCGGCGACCCCGCCGGTGTGGAAGGTCCGCATGGTGAGCTGGGTGCCCGGCTCTCCGATGGACTGGGCGGCGACGATGCCCACCGCCTCTCCGATCTCCACCGGCCGGCCGGTGGCCAGGCTCAGGCCGTAGCAGGTCCCGCAGATGCCGTAACGCTCCTCGCAAGTGAGCACGGAGCGCACCCGGACCGCGGTGATCTGCGGCGTGGCGGCGATGGCTTCGAGGTGCCGCCGGCCCATCAGCGCCCCCGCCTCGAGCTTGCCGCTCTCCGGGACCTCGACCGCCTTGCGGTCGACCTTGACGGTGTCGGCGAGGACCCGCCCGTAGAGCCGGTTGCGCAGGTTGCGGATGGGAGGCTCGCCGGCGGCGGCCCTGACGGTGAGGGTGATGCCCCGGTCGGTGCCGCAGTCCGGTGAGGTGACGATCACCTCCTGGGAGACGTCCACCAGGCGCCGGGTGAGGTAGCCCGAGTCGGCGGTGCGCAGGGCGGTGTCGGCCAACCCCTTGCGCGCCCCGTGGGTGGAGATGAAGTACTCCAGCACCGTGAGGCCCTCGCGGAAGTTGGCCCGGATGGGCCGCGGGATGATGTCGCCCTTCGGGTTGGCCACCAGGCCGCGCATACCGGCGATCTGGCTCACCTGGGTGATGTTCCCCCGCGCTCCGGAGCGCACCATCATGTCGATGGGGTTGAACCGCTCCTGCTTGAGCGCCTCCTCCATCGACTTGCGCACCCGGCTGGTGGCCTCGGTCCAGATCTTGATGAGATCCTGGCGCCGCTCGTCGTCGGTGATGTTCCCCTTCCGATACTCGTTCTCGGACCTGCCCGCCCGGTCCTCGAACTCCTGGAGGATGCGCGGCTTGTCGGCCGGGGTCTTCACGTCCTCGAGGCCGATGGTGAGCCCGGCCCGGGTGGCGAAGCGGAACCCCAGGTCCTTGATCGAGTCGAGGAACCGCTCCACCGTGGCCTTGTCGTACTCCTCGATGACGTCTTCGATGAGCGCCCTGACGTCCGCCTTCATGATGGGCGCGTTCAGGTAGGGGAAGTCGGCGGGCAACGCCTGGTTGACCAGGGCCCGTCCCAGGGTGGTGCGGATCGGCCGGGAGCCGTCGACCGGCTCCGGGTCGAGCAGGTGCTGCAGGGGCTCGGGGATGCGGCTGCGCCGCCCGGAGTCGCCGGCCAGCTCGCCCACCCGCAGACGGATGGGAGCGTGCAAGCCCAGCTCACCCAGGTCGTAGGCCATGACGGCCTCGTCGACGTCGGCGAAGGCCCGATCCGACCCCGGCTCCCCCTCGACCAGCTCCGAGAGGTAGAAGATGCCGATGACCATGTCCTGGCTGGGGGTCACGATGGGGCGCCCGTGCGCCGGCGACAGCACGTTGTTGGTGGAGAGCATCAGCACCCGGGCTTCCGCCTGGGCTTCGGCCGACAGGGGCACGTGCACCGCCATCTGGTCGCCGTCGAAGTCGGCGTTGAAGGCCTCGCACACCAGCGGGTGGATCTGAATGGCCTTGCCCTCGACCAGCACCGGCTCGAACGCCTGAATGCCGAGGCGGTGCAGGGTGGGGGCCCGGTTCAGCAGGACGGGGTGCTCCTGGATGACCTCCTTGAGCACGTCCCACACCTGGGGGCGCTGCCGCTCCACCATGCGCTTGGCCGCCTTGATGTTCTGCGCCAGGTCCTGGTCGACCAGCCGCTTCATGACGAAAGGCTTGAACAGCTCGAGGGCCATGGCCTTGGGCAGCCCGCACTGGTGCAGGCGCAGCTGCGGGCCCACCACGATGACGGAGCGGCCCGAGTAGTCCACGCGCTTGCCCAGGAGGTTCTGGCGGAAGCGGCCCTGCTTGCCCTTGAGCATGTCGGAGAGCGACTTGAGCGGCCGGCTCCCCGGCCCGGTCACCGCCCGCCCCCGGCGCCCGTTGTCGAACAGGGCGTCCACCGCCTCCTGGAGCATCCGCTTCTCGTTGTTGACGATGATCTCGGGAGCGCCCAGGTCCAGCAGGCGCTTCAGCCGGTTGTTGCGGTTGATGACCCGCCGGTACAGGTCGTTGAGGTCGCTGGTGGCGAAGCGCCCGCCGTCGAGCTGCACCATGGGGCGCAGGTCCGGCGGGATCACCGGCACCGCTTCGAGGATCATGGCCCGCGGGTCGTTGACGCCCTGCGCGAAGGGGGTGAGCACCTTGAGCCGCTTGGTGGCCCGCTGCCGCCGCTGGGCCGAGTTGGCATCGAGGTCTTCCTTGAGTTGGGCGATCTCGGCGTCCAGGTCGAGCCGGACGAGCAAGTCCTTGACCGCCTCGGCCCCCATGCCTCCCGAGAAGTGCTCCTGGTAGCGGTCGCGCACTTCCCGCCACAGCTGCTCCGATTCGATCAGGTCCTTGACCTTGAGGGTGCGGAAGGTGTCGAAGGCGTCGACCACCAACTGCTCGTCGTAGTCGGCCCGTTCCTTGCGGTCGCGGATCTCGCGCTCCGCCTCGCGCCGCGCCGCCGACAGCTCCTGGCCCTTGGCGCCGCCCTGCTCCATCTGGGCCAGTTCGGCTTCGAGGCGCTCCAGGCGGGCCGACTGCCACTCGTCGAACTCGCGCCGCACCAGTTCGACCTCGGTTTGCCGGGCCTGCTCCAGTTCGGGGAGCGCCTTGTGCCGCTTCTCCTCGTCGACGAAGGTGATCAGGTAGGCGGCGAAGTAGATGACCTTCTCCAGGTCCTTCGGCGACATGTCGAGCAGGTAGCCGAGACGGCTGGGGACGCCCTTGAAGTACCAGATGTGGGTGACCGGGGCGGCCAGTTCGATGTGGCCCATGCGTTCCCGGCGCACCTTGGACCGGGTCACCTCGACCCCGCAGCGCTCGCACACCACGCCGCGGAAGCGGACGCGCTTGTACTTGCCGCAGTAGCACTCCCAGTCCCGCGAGGGGCCGAAGATGCGCTCGTCGAAGAGGCCGTCCTTCTCCGGCTTCAGGGTTCGGTAGTTGATCGTTTCCGGCTTCTTGACCTCGCCGTGCGACCACGCCCTGATCTGGTCGGCGGTGGCCAGGCCGATCCTCAGCTCATCGAACTGGGCCAACAGGGACTCCTCCCGTCATCATCGTCTCCGGTCGTTCTCTGCAAACTCAGTCGCCCCGTTCCGGGCGGGAGATGTCGATGCCCAGCGACTCGGCGGTGCGGTACATGTCCTCGTCCAGTTCCCGCAACTCGACCTCCTCGCCGGCCGACAGCATCTCCACATTCAGGCACAGGCTCTGCATCTCTTTGATGAGGACCTTGAAGGACTCGGGGATCCCGGCCTCGGGGATGTTCTCGCCCTTGACGATCGCCTCGTAGACCTTCACCCGGCCGCGCACGTCGTCGGACTTGATGGTGAGCAGCTCCTGCAAGGCGTAGGCCGCGCCGTAGGCCTCCAGCGCCCACACCTCCATCTCCCCGAACCGCTGCCCGCCGAACTGCGCCTTGCCGCCCAGCGGCTGCTGGGTGATCATCGAGTAGGGGCCGGTGGACCGGGCGTGGATCTTGTCGTCCACCAGGTGCAGCAGCTTCAAGACGTAGATCCAGCCCACCGTCACGGCACGGTCGAAGGGCTCGCCGTTGCGCCCGTCGTAGAGCACCGCCTTGCCCCGCTCGTCGACCAGGCGCTGCCCGTCGGGGTTGGGCAGGGCGTTCGCCAGCAGGGCGGCGATCTCGCCCTCCTTGGCCCCGTCGAAGACCGGAGAGGCCACTCGCGTCCAGGGGGCGGCGCCCTGCCGGGCGGCCGGGGCCGCCTCCCGCGCCTCGAAGGGACGCCAGCCCTGCGCCGCCGCCCAGCCCAGGTGGGTTTCGAGCACCTGGCCCAGGTTCATGCGCGAAGGCACCCCCAGCGGGGAGAGGATGATGTCCACCGGGGTGCCGTCGGCCAGGAAGGGCATGTCTTCCTCGGGGAGGATCTTGGCGATGACCCCTTTGTTGCCGTGCCGGCCGGCCAGCTTGTCGCCCTCGGCGATCTTGCGCTGCTGGGCGACGTGCACCCGCACCAGTTCGTTCATGCCCGGGGGCAACTCGTTGCCCTCCTCGCGGCGGAAGGCCCTCACGTCGATGGCCTTCCCCGACTCGCCGTGGGGGACCTTCAGCGACATGTCCCGCACCTCGCGGGCCTTCTCGCCGAAGATGGCCCGCAGCAGGCGCTCTTCGGGGGTGAGCTCGGTCTCGCCCTTGGGGGTGACCTTCCCCACCAGGTAGTCGCCGGGGCCGACCTCGGCCCCGATGCGCACGATGCCCTGCTCGTCGAGGTCCCGCAGCGCCTCCTCGGCCACGTTGGGGATGTCCCGGGTGATCTCCTCGGCGCCGAGTTTGGTGTCGCGTGCCTCGATCTCGTACTCCTCGATGTGGATGGAGGTGAGCAGGTCCTCTTTGACCAGGCGCTCCGAGATCACGATGGCGTCTTCGTAGTTGTGGCCCCGCCAGGGCATGAACGCCACCAGCAGGTTGCGGCCCAGGGCCAGTTCCCCGCCCTCGGTCGAGGGGCCGTCGGCCAGCACGTCGCCGGCGCGCACCCGCATCCCCTCGTCCACCAGCGGCTTCTGGTTGATGCAGGTTCCCTGGTTCGAGCGCACGAACTTCTTCAGCGGGTAGACCCGCCGGCCGGACGCCCCCTGGACCACGATGCGCCCGCCGGCCACCTCTACCACTTCGCCCGCCTCGGCGGCGACCACCGTGTCCCCGGAGTCGCGGGCGGCGCGGGCCTCGACCCCGGTGCCCACCAGCGGCGCCTCGGCCCGCAGCAGGGGCACCGCCTGGCGCTGCATGTTGGAACCCATGAGCGCCCGGTTGGCGTCGTCGTGCTCCAGGAAGGGGATGAGGGCGGTGGCCACCGACACCACCTGCTTGGGAGACACATCCATGTAGTCGATCTCGGCCGGGGTGACGTAGTCCACTTCGCCCCCGCCGCGGCGCACCAGGATGCGCTCGTCCTCGAAGCTGCCGTCGGGTTTGAGCACCGCGTTGGC
Source organism: Actinomycetota bacterium (assembly GCA_016870535.1). Classification (GTDB taxonomy): domain Bacteria; phylum Actinomycetota; class Acidimicrobiia; order Spongiisociales; family UBA11373; genus VGBK01. The sequence goes on from VGBK01000008.1 coordinate 15,195, forward strand.
CTGGGCGATGACGTGGCGTTCCTCCTCGGTGGCGGTGAGGTAGGCGACCTCACCGGTCACCCGGCCCTTGACCACCCGGCGGTAAGGCGTCTCGATGAACCCGAAGCGGTTCACCTGCCCGTAGGAGGCCAGCGAGCCGATGAGGCCGATGTTGGGGCCCTCCGGGGTCTCGATGGGGCACATGCGCCCGTAGTGCGAGGAGTGCACGTCGCGCACCTCGAACCCGGCCCGCTCGCGCGACAGGCCGCCGGGCCCCAGGGCGGAGAGGCGGCGGCGGTGGGTGAGGCCGGCCAGGGGGTTGGGCTGGTCCATGAACTGGCTCAACTGGCTGGTCCCGAAGAACTCCTTGATGGAAGCGACCACCGGCCGGATGTTGATGAGGCTCTGCGGGGTGATCGCCTCCGGGTCCTGCGTGGTCATCCGCTCGCGCACCACCCGCTCCAACCGGGTGAGGCCCACCCGGATCTGGTTCTGGATCAGTTCGCCCACGGTGCGCACCCGCCGGTTGCCGAAGTGGTCGATGTCGTCGGTGCGGTAGCCGGCGTCCCGGCGATGCAGGCAGATCAGGTAACGGATGGTCTCGAGGATGTCCTCACGGGTCAGCAGGCCGAGGTTCTCCTGCCGGTAGCCCTCGAGGGCGGCGTCCTCGATGGCGGGCCGGCCGAACTTCTGGTTCAGCTTGTAGCGGCCCACCCGGGTGAGGTCGTAGCGCTTGGGGTTGTAGAAGAGGGTGGTGACGAGCCCGCGCGCCGACTCGATGGTGGTCAGTTCGCCGGGGCGCAGCTTGCGGTAGAGGTCGAGGAGCGCCTCGTCGCGGTCGGTGGTGAGATCGCGCTCCAGGGTGGTACGGATCACCTCGGCACCGTCGAACAGCTCCAGCATCTCCTCATCGGTCTGGGCGAAGTCGAGGGCTCGCAGGAAGGTGGTGACGAACTGGCGCCGCTTGCGGTCGACCCGCACTCCCACCGTGTCCTTCTTGTCGATGTCGAACTCGAGCCAGGCGCCCCGGCCCGGAATCACCTTGGCGGAGTACACGTCGCGGTCCGAAGCCTTGTCGACCGCCTGGTCGAAGTAGACCCCGGGGGAGCGCACCAACTGGCTCACCACCACCCGCTCGGTGCCGTTGATGATGAAGGTCCCGTTGGGGGTCATCATGGGGAAGTCGCCCAGGAAGACCTGCTGCTCCTTGATCTCGCCGGTGGAGCGGTTGACGAAGCGGGCGATCACGAACAGGGGGCGCGAGTAGTTGGCGTCGCGCTCCTTGGCTTCCTCGATGGAGAGCGTGGGCTCTTCGAAACGGTGGTCGGTGAGCTCGAGGGCGAGGGTCCCGGTGAAGTCCTCGATGGGCGAGACCTCTTCGAAGATCTCGCGCAGCCCCCGCTCCAGGAACCAACCGAAAGACTCGTGTTGTACGGAGAGGAGGCTGGGGAGGGGGAGGACTTCGGGGATCTTCGCGAACGAGAGACGGTCGGCGCGCGCACCAGCCAAGGAATCCTCCTCAGTCGCTCCGGGCGGACGGTATGGACAGGGCCTTCTGGGTCACAGGGACGACAAACGGCCAGGATAGCACCCGGCTACCCTAGCCCCAATTCACCGGCGGGAACTCCGGCTCTTCTTTTCCGGAGCAACAATACCTCGCCCCCGGTACGGCGGTCAAGGTCTTTCGTCCCTCGCCCCCTCCCCTTCCCCGAGCGCCCGTCGGTAGACGGCGGCGCAGAGCCTGCCGAACCCGGGGGGTCGCGGCGCCACCTCCCGCGCCGTCTTCGGGTCGAGCAAGCGGCCCACCTGCGCCGCCCACCAGGCGGCGGCGGCGGCCACCCCGAAGGTGACCAGAAGGCCGGCCGCCCCGCCGGCGACCGCCCCGGCCCAGCTTCCGGTGAGCCATCCGGCAACCACGCCGGCTGATACCAGGATCAGGGGACCGAGCATCTCTCACAGGGTAGGGGTCCCGGGACGCGAGTGAGCCCGGCCAAGGGCCGGGCTCACCACAGCTTGGTCGATACTTCCTGCGGCCCGCGCGCCTCCCCCGCACCCGCGGGGCAGGCAGCAGGGGCTACTTGAGTTCGACGATGGCGCCGGCGCCTTCGAGCAGCGCCTTGGCCTTCTCGGCCTCTTCCTTGCCGACGCCCTCGAGCACCGGCTTGGGGGCCTCGTCCACCAGGGCTTTGGCTTCCTTGAGGCCCAGGCTGGTGAGGGTGCGAACCTCCTTGATCACCTGGATCTTCTTCTCGCCCGCGCTGATGAGCATCACGGAGAACTCGTCCTGCTCCTCTTCGGGCGCCGCCGCCGCTCCCGGGGCGGCCATCACCGCCATGGGGGCCGCCGCCGTCACCTGGAAGCGCTCCTCGAACTTCTTCACGAACTCGGAGAGCTCGAGCACGGTCATCTTCTCGAAGACCTCGAGCAAGTCGTCGTGGGTCATCTTGGTAGCCATCGTGGGTTCATTCCTCCTCGGCCTCGTCGGCCTCGTCCTGAGCAGCCTCCGCGGCCGGTGGCTCGGCGGCGATCGCCGCCTCGCTGCCAGGGGTTTCGGTTGGGGTTGGGGCTTCGGGCTCAGTTGGGGTCTCGGTAGCGGCGGGGGCCGGGGCCTCGACCGCCTCGGCCGCCGCAGGGGCGGCAGCCTCGACGGCCTCCTCGGCCGGTGGGTCGGCAGCCGGAGCCGGAGCGGCGGGGGCCGCCGCAGCGGGGGCCGGCTTCTTCTCGGCCAGGGCACTCAGCACCGTGGCCAGGCCGCGCGGCACGGCCGCCAGCAACCCGGCCATGGTGGCCAGCGGCGCCTGCAGGGCGCCCGCCACCCGGGACAGCAGCACCGGGCGGGGCTCCAGGTCGGCCAGGGCGGCGACGCGCTCGGGCAGAAGCACCTCCGCCCCGAACAGCGCCCCCTTGACCACCAGACGGGCATGGTCGCGGGCGAAGTCGCGCAGCACCCGGGCGGTCACCGCGGGATCGTCGTAGGCATAGGCCAGGCCGGCAGGCCCGGCGAGCAGCTCCTTGAACGACTCCCGGCCCATCTCGTCGGCGGCGCGCCGGGCCAGGGTCATCTTGACCACCCGGAACTCGCCACCGGCGGCCCGCAGACCGCGGCGCAGCTCGCGCTGCTCCTTGACCGTGAGGCCGGCGTACTCGGCGACGAAGACGGCCTGCGCCCTCTCGAGGCGCTCCCGCACGTCGGCCACCGCCTGGACCTTCTCGGGTCGTGGCATCCAGTCTCCTTGCGTTCCGGCGAGGGCCCTCCCTCGCAAAGCAAAGGCTCCCGGACCGAGTCGCGGGAGCCCACCAAGGAGCCCGGCGAACCTGCGCCGGTGGCCTGGCGGCCCTTGGCCCCGGGGGGGCCGGCGGTCTGCGGTCCGTGAGTTGTGAGAGCCGAGGCTAGTGGCCGCCGCCGCGCCGGGCAAAGCCGCCGCGCGTTCCGCTGGACAATCGCCCCCCGGCGGCGCGATGATGAGCCCGCACGGGGGGATCCGTGGCGCCGGAGGGGAGCGTCCCCACCAACGCTTCCCGCAGGCGGGTCGCCGTCGGCCTGCGGCCAGCCCCTACCCTGGTCCGCCGACGAGCCGGACCGGCGACCTCCTGGCCCGTCGCCGGTCGCAGGCCTGCCTCCGGTCCCGGGTCCCCCCGTCCCCGGCTCAGCGGATCAGGGTGAGCAGGCCGTCCAACTGGTTCACGTCGACTTTGATCCCCACCCCCATGGTGGAGGACACCGCCAGCTTGCGGATGTACCTGCCCTTGGCGGCGGCCGGGCGGTTGCGCTGCAGTTCCTCGACTACCGCCGCCAGGTTGCGCGCCAGGTCCTCCGGCGGGAACGACACCTTCCCCACCACGATGTGCACGTTCCCGTAACGATCGTTGCGGTACTCCACCCGGCCCCCCTTGAACTCCCGGACCGTCCGTCCGATGTCGTCGGAGACGGTACCGGCCTTGGGGTTGGGCATCAGGCCGCGCGGCCCGAGCAGGCGGCCCAACTTGCCCACTTCGCTCATCATGCCGGGAGCGGCGATGGTCACGTCCCAGTCGAGGGCCTGCTGCCCGGCGGCGATCGCCTGGGCCAGTTCCGCCCCGCCGACCAGGTCGGCCCCGGCGGCCTCGGCTTCACGGGCCTGCTCCCCGGCGGCGAACGCCAGCACCCGCACCGTCTTGCCCGTCCCGTGCGGCAGGGTGACGGTGCCCCGAACGATCTGATCGGCCTGGCGGGCGTCGATCCCCAGGGTGAAGGCCGCTTCGACCGTCTCGTCGAACCCGGCGTGAGCCAGGGCCTTGACCAACCCCAGCGCCTCGGCCGGCGGGTAGGTGGCGGTCCGGTCGTAGCGGGCCGCCGCGTCGCGTTGCTTCTTGCCCATTGCCGTCTCCTCGTGGTATTGGCGACCCGCCGGGGCGGGCCTCCCACTCTTCCTCGATCAGCCCTTGACGGTCAGCCCCATGGAGCGGGCCGTGCCTTCGACGATGCGCATGGCCGCCTCGATGTCGTTGGCATTGAGGTCGGCCATCTTGGTCTCGGCGATCTCTCGAACCTGCTGCCGCGTCACCGAGCCCACCTTGGAGATGTGCGGCTGCGCCGAGCCCTTCTCGACGCGGGCTGCCTGGCGAAGCATCACCGCAGCCGGCGGGGTCTTGGTGACGAAAGTGAAGGAGCGGTCCTCGTAGACCGTCACCTCCACCGGCACGATGGTGCCCGTCTGGCTCTCGGTGGCCGCGTTGTAGGCCCGCACGAAGTCCATGATGTTGACCCCGTGCTGGCCCAGCGCCGGGCCCACCGGCGGCGCCGGCGTGGCCTGCCCGGCGGGGATCTGGAGCTTGAGCAGGGCGGCGACCTTCTTACGACCCATGGGGGACCTCTCCGCTGACTAGAACTTCTGGATCTGCTCGAAACCGAGCTCGACCGGGGTCTCCCGGCCGAAGATATCGACGAGGACCCTCACCTTGGACTGATCGAGGTTGATGTCCTCGATGACGCCGTTGAAGTCGGCGAAGGGGCCTTCCACCACGCGCACCGTCTCCCCCACCTCCCACTCGGGCTTGTAGCGGGGGGCCTTCTTCTCCTCCTGGTCCTTGCGCACCCCGAGGATGCGCTCCACCTCGCGCCGGGACAACGGGGTCGGCTTGTTGGCATTCCCCACGAACCCGGTCACTCCGGGGGTGTTGCGCACCACCGCCCAGGAGTCGTCGTCCATGAACATCCTCACCAGCAGGTAGCCGGGGAACTGCTTGCGGGATACGGTGACCTTGCGGCCACCCTTGATCTCGACCACCTCTTCCATGGGGATGCACACGTCGAAGATGGCGTCTTCGCGGTGCATCGACCGGATCCGGGTCTCGAGGTTGACCTTGACCTTGTTCTCGTAGCCGGAGTACGAGTGGATCACGTACCACGACCCCGGCAGGTCGTAGGGGCTGGCCGGAGGCTGGGCCTCCGGCGCGGGGAGGTCTACGGCCTCCAACTGGTCGTGGGTGAGGTCGGTCACGCGCCCCTCGTGAGCGACTCGAGCAGCGACAGGATGGCTCGCTTGAACCCCATGTCGAGGCCGAAGGCGTAGATGGTCACCGCCCCGGCGGTGATGAGCGTCACCGTGGTGAAGACGACCACCTGCCGCCGGGTGGGCCAGGCCACTCGCTTCAGTTCGGTGCGGACCTCGGAGAAGAACTGGATGATGTTGACCCGCCGGCGGGCGCGGCGCTTCGGGCCGCGGGCCCGCCGGTCGCGATCCCGCTGCTCTTCACGCTCTGCCAGCCTTCGCAGCTCTCGGTTCATCTGCCGTCGTTCCTTCCGATCGAGCAGGGGCGGAGGGACTCGAACCCCCAGCCGCTGGTTTTGGAGACCAGTGCTCTGCCAGTTGAGCTACGCCCCTGAGTGAGGAGGCGCTCACGACGCGCGTGATCCTCCCGGGCGAACCAGCGCCATTGTACATGGCACCGGCGGCTCACCGGCAAGCGCCGGCGCCGCCGGGGATGAAGGGCGGCCGGAGACCCCCGCCGGCGTCCGGCTACCCGAGCGCCCGGGAGTGGCGGCGCAGCACGCCGGCGAGCAGGGCGGCCAGGGTGGCCCCGGCGAGGCCGGCGGCGGCGGCGTACCGGGCGGCCGCCCGGGCGATGAGGGCGCGGCGCGGGTCGAAGGCGTCCTGCCGGCCGAGGCGGGCCAGCACTCTCATCTGCAGCCCGGGAGGAGCCGCCACCACCTCGTCCCGCAGCGCCCCCAGGGCGCGCCCCAGGGCGCGCTCTCGCGCCCCGGCCGCCTGGCAGCGCAGGCATGACTCCCGGTGGGCCGCCAGCGCCGGGGGCCCTTCGCCGGGGGCCAGATCGGCCAGGAAGCACCGGAGGCGTCTCATCTCACCCCCTCGAGCAGCACGCGCAGCCGCCGCCGGGCGCGGTGCAGGCGTACCTTGGCGGTGGTCTCGGTGATCCCCAGTTCGCGTGCCGCCTCGGAGTTGCTCCAGCCGTAGACGTCGCGCAGCACCACCACCGCCCGCTGCCCCGGGGTCAGGCACCCGAGGGCCCGGGTCAGCCCGGCGCGCAGTTCGGCCAATTCCCCGGCTCGCTCCGGCAGCAGGCCGCCGTCTTCCCGGTCGCCCTCCAGAGGCTCGGCGGTGTGGCGCCTCGCGCGGCGGCGCAGGGTCCAGGCGGTGTTGACCGTGATGCGATGCAGCCAGGTGGCGAAAGCCGCCTCGCCCCGGAAGCGGGGCAGGGCCCGCCAGGCGCGCAGCAAGGCCTCCTGGGCGACGTCGGCCGCCAGGTCGGGCCCCACCAGTCGGAGCGCCAGGGTGTACACGGTGTCCTGATACCTCCCCACGAGGTCGCCGAAGGCCTCCCGGTCCCCGTTGCGGGCCCGGGCGAGGAGCTCTTCCTCGGCCCGTTGGACCTCGCCGGCGGTCATGGGGTTACCCGCACCGCGGCCGTGGCCAGGGGGACGTCGCCGGCGACGGCCTCCAGGGCCAGTTCGAGGTCGGCGCCTTCAGGCCTCCGCGCGGCCACCCGCCCCGTGACCACCGCTGCCAGGCCCGGCCGCAGGGGCCGGCGGAAGCGCACCCGGGCCCGGCGCAGCGGGTCCGGCCCCGGCCGATGCCGGGCCGCCGCCTGGAAGAGCCACGAGGCGAGGAGCAGGCCGTGGGCCACCACCCCTCCGAGCCCGGCCTCGCGGGCGGCGGCGTGGTCGAAGTGGATGGGGTTGGTGTCGCCGGTGGCGGCGCCGTAGCGCACCAGGTCGGCGCGGCTCGCCGAGCGGCGCAGGGGCGGGAGCGCCTCCCCCGGCGAAGGCAGCGCGGATGCCCGGGCGGCGTCGGAGGGAGCCCGCCGATCCTCCGGGGGCTCGGCCTCCTCGGGCCCCGCGGCCGCCGGCTCCGCCGACAGCATGAAGGTGGAGGTGCCTTCCAGCCACGGCCCGGCCGGCCCCGACGCCGACACGGCGAACACGACCAGATGGCGCTCCTCGCGGGACCGCACCCCGGCAACCCGGCCCTCGACCGACAGGGCCTCCCCAGCCGCCAGAGGGCGGGCCCAGGCGAACGCCTGCTCGATGTGCAGCAGGGAGCGGCAGAGAGGGGCCACCTCCGGCAAACCGAGGAAGGCCGGGGCCACCCGGAAGAGCGCCGCGGCGGCGAAGCCCGGAGGGGCGAACTCCTCCCAGCGCTCGGGGTCGTCGCCGGTGGCGGCCACGAACTCCGCCACCACCTCCGCCCGCACCGGCCACTCGACCGGGCCGACGAAGCGCCCCGCCAGGCGCTCGAGGGTCATGGGACAGAAGCCCGGCCGGCGGCCCGCGGCCGCCCGCCGGTCGTCACCGGGTCTCGCGATGCGCCGTGTGCTGCTGGCACCACCGGCAGTACTTCTTGACCGCCAGGCGCTCCCGCGTGTTGGCCTTGTTCTTGACCGTCACGTAGTTGCGGCGTTTGCAGACCTCGCAGGCGAGGGTGATGGGGGGGCGCTTGTCGGACGGCATGGGGCTTGGTACCTCGTTGTCGCGGCGGAGAGCCTATTTGATGATCTTGGTGACGCGTCCTGCGCCCACCGTACGGCCACCCTCACGGATCGCGAACCGCAACCCCTCCTCCATCGCAATCGGAGAGATCAACGACACCCGCATCTCCGTGTTATCCCCCGGCATCACCATCTCCACACCCTCCCCCAAACCAATCGACCCCGTCACATCCGTCGTCCGGAAATAAAACTGCGGCCGATACCCCGGAAAAAACGGATTATGCCGCCCACCCTCCTCCTTCGTCAACACATACACCTGAGCCTCAAACTCAGTATGCGGAGTAATCGACCCCAACGCACACACCACCTGCCCCCGCTCCACATCATCCTTCCCCACCCCCCGCAACAACAAACCAACATTATCCCCCGCCCGCGCCTCATCCAACAACTTACGGAACATCTCCACACCCGTAACCGTCGTCTTACGCGTCGGACGAATCCCCACCACCTCCACCTCAGTACCCACCGACAACCGACCCTGCTCCACCCGACCCGTCACCACCGTCCCCCGACCCGTAATCGAAAACACATCCTCCACCGGCATCTGGAACGGCTTCTCCACATCCCGCTGCGGCAACGGCACATACGAATCCAACGCCGCCATCAACTCCAACACCGACTCCTCATGCGCCGCATCCCCCTCCAACGCCAACAAAGCCGACCCCCGCACCACCGGCACCTCATCCCCCGGAAACTCATACTCCGTCAGAAGATCCCGAACCTCCAACTCCACCAAATCCAACAACTCAGGATCATCCACCAAATCAACCTTATTCAAATACACCACAATACAAGGCACCCCCACCTGACGCGCCAACAACACATGCTCCCGCGTCTGCGGCATCGGACCATCATCCGCCCCCACCACCAACACCGCACCATCCACCTGCGCCGCCCCCGTAATCATATTCTTAATGTAATCCGCATGCCCCGGCATATCCACATGCGCATAATGCCGCGCATCCGTCTCATACTCCACATGCGCAATCGCAATCGTAATCCCCCGCTCCTTCTCCTCAGGAGCCTTATCAATCTGATCAAACGGCGTAAACACCACCTTCGGATTACGCGCCGCCAACACCCGCGTAATCGCCGCCGTCAAAGTCGTCTTCCCATGATCAATATGACCCATCGTCCCCACATTCACATGCGGCTTCGTACGCTCAAACCTCTCCTTACCCATCTCAGCGGACTCCTTCTTGGTGGTGGTGCCTTGTCTGTACGGTCGTAGCGGCGGGTGGAATCGAACCACCGACTACCCGATTATGAGCCGGGTGCTCTGCCTCTGAGCTACGCCGCCTCTCTGCTCCGGAGCATAGGCCTCCGGCCCGGACGACGCCTCGCGCGCCGTCCCGAGCCCCCTCCCGGGCTCGAACCGGGGACCCCTTCCTTACCATGGAAGTGCTCTACCACTGAGCTAAGGGGGCGGTGGGCGGTCAGGTTACCGCACCGGTGGGGGGAGAAGGATTTGAACCTCCGTAGGCTTCGCCGGCAGATTTACAGTCTGCTCCCTTTGGCCGCTCGGGCATCCCCCCGAAGCGTTGCGATGATAGCCGACGGGATGCGCTCTCCACCCTGCCGGGCCGCTGCCCGGCCGCACCGGGCCGCCGCGGCCGCCCGCCGGGCCTCACCGCCGGGGCGTGGCTAGCGGATCCCCTGGGCCATCTCGGTGAGCCGCTCCACTCGCTCGTCGATGGGCGGATGGGTGGAGAACATCCGCCCCAGCCCGCCGCCGCCCCCGTGGCGCCCCAGCGCCTTCAGGGGGTCGGCGATGAACAACTGGGCGGTGGAGGGGTTCATCGGCATCGGGATGCGGGAGGTTCCCACCTCCAGTTTCTGCAGGGCCCGGGCCAGTGCCAGGGGAGACCCGGTCATCTCGGCCCCGCTGCGGTCGGCTTCGAACTCGCGGGCGCGGCTGATGGCCATCTGGATCACCATGGCGGCCAGCGGCGCCAGGATGATCCCCACCAGGCCGATGATCATGCTGAAGGCGTCGTTGTGCCTGCGATTCTGGCCTCCCAGGCCGCCCCAGAGCGCCATCCGCATGAGGAAGGAGAGGGCGGCGGCGACGGTGGCGGCGATGGTGGCGATGAGCACATCCCGGTTGCGCACGTGGGACAACTCGTGCGCCAGCACCCCTGCCAGTTCCTGCCGGTCCATCATCTGCAGGATGCCGGCGGTCACTGCCACCGCGGCGCGGCGCGGGCTGCGCCCGGTGGCGAAGGCGTTGGGCTGCGGGGAGGGGATGAGGTAGAGGCGCGGCATAGGCATGTTCTCGCGCTGGGTCAGGGACCGCACGATGGAGTAGACCTCGGGCAGTTCGTGCTCCTCCACCGGCTTGGCCCCGGTTGCCGCCAGGGCCACCTTGTCCGAGAAGAAGTACATGAGGAAGTTCAACCCGCCGGCGATGGCCAGCGCGAGGAGGGCGCCGTTGGTGCCGCCAATCATCTGCCCCACCAGCACGAACAGGGCGCCGAGGCCCGCCATCAGCACCAGCGTCTTGAAGTTGTTCCGCATGGCCGGGATGGTAGGGGGGCGGTGCCGCTTGCGGAAGGGCGGGCGAGGGGCCCATCCCCCGGCCGCTCCGTCGGCGCCGGCCTGCCGAACCGCCTCACCGAGCGCCGGGTGGCTCCCTCGGGCGGTGAGGCCCGGCCGCCCCGGCGCAGCGGTTTCCAACGCGATAGCCTGACGGATTGCGACTACCGGAGGTGTTCAAGAATGTCGCGCAGAATGCTCGTACTGCTGATGGTCGTGGCCCTCGCCGCCCTGGCGGTGCCGGCGGCGGCCATCACCCACGGGACGCCCGACAACGGGCGCCATCCCCAGGTGGGCCAGTTGCTGTTCTTCGATCCCACCGTCCCCTCGAGCCGGTATCCCGACCCCGGGGCCTGGTACAACTGCTCGGGGACCCTGTTGTCGGCCAACGTGGTGCTGACCGCCGGCCATTGCACCTACGGGGTGGGCCACGGGGGCACCGACATGTGGGTCAGCTTCCTCGAGGTCTCGGACTACTCCATCCTGCCGCCCAGCAGCGGCTTCACCTCGAATGCAGACCGGCTGGCCGCCTGGAGCGCCGCCCTCGACGCCAGCCCCAACTGGTACCGCGGCACGGCCTACTCGCATCCGCAGTACATCGACGCCGCCTTCTACCTCTTCGACGTCGGTGTGGTCGTCCTGGACCAGGCGGTGCCCACCAGCCTGGTGGATCCCTCCTACTACGGGCAGTTGCCGCCGCAGGGCATCCTGGACATGCTGTCCACCAAGCGCGGCTCGGAGCAGCGGTTCACCGCGGTGGGCTACGGCATCCAGAGCATGGTGCCGGTGTTCAACCCGGGCGACGACGACCGCTACGTCGCCTCCATGATGCTGATCAGCGTCCAGGGGGTCTTCGGCATCCCCAAGGGCACTTCGGTGAAGTTCAGCAACAACCCCGGCAAGGCGGCCACCGGCGGGACCTGCTTCGGCGATTCCGGCGGGCCCAACTTCCTGGGTGACACCACCACCATCGTGGCGGTGACCTCCTTCGGGGTGAACCCCAACTGCGTGGGGAACGGCGGCGGCTACCGCATCGACCAGCCGGACGACCTGGCGTTCATCGGGTCGTTCCTCAACGGCTGATACGCCCGTACCTGCCGAGTGACGAGGGGCCCCTGCGGGGGCCCCTCACCTTCGTGCCACCAGCACCCGGAAGTCGCCCAGGCCCCTCGGGTGCAGCAGGGCTTCGCCGCCGGTGATCAGGCTGCGCACCCGGAGGCGCTCCATGGGGTCGCCCTCCCGGGCCAGGGCCAGTTCCTCCGCTCGCAGCCGGGCCAGCGACTCCCGCAGGCCCCACCGCTCCAGGAACTCCGCCTGGGGGGTGACCTCCACCGCCGCCCCCTCCTGCCGGGCCACGGCCTCGAGCGCCCCGAAGTCCACGTCCAGGGTGATGTCGGTGCTCCCCGGCTCCAGCAGGGGGTCGGGGCCCAGATGGTGCCCCCGGTAGGTGCGCAGCGTGCCCTCGGCCCGCCGGGAGGCCAGGCCGGGGCCGGTGTCGCCGTAGTCGACCACCACCACGGCGCCCGCTTCAACGCGCCCGAGCATGTCCCGCAGCCACTCGCCGGCGGCGATCTGCACTTCCACCAGGCCGCCTTCCGGCACCGGCCCGGCGTGGCGTTCGGCCCAGGCCGCCACCTCGGGGCGCGCCGGGCCCTCCAGCCAGCAGAGGCCGTCGGCGTCGGCGCCCACCAGGCGCTCCTTCCAGCCGGCGCCCCGGCGCACCGCCACCGCCGCCGGCAGGTTGTCGAGCAGTTCGTTGGCCACCACCACTCCCCGCAGCGGCGCCGGGAGGGCCGCCGGGCCCTCGGCCACCATCGCCTCGGGCACGGCCAGGCGCAGCGCCTCCCGGGCGGCGGGCGACACCTCCAGGGCCCAGGCCCGGACCCCGGTCCGCACCGTGTCGAGCAGGCCCCGCAGCAGCGACCCCGAACCCGCCCCCGCATCCACCACCTCGATGGGATCCGCCCCGATGCGGTACGCCTCCACCTCCACGAATCGGGCCAGCGTGGCGCCGAAGAGGGGGCTCACCTCGGGGCTGGTGAGGAAGTCCCCGTCCCGTGCCGAACGCAACGGGCCGGTGGAGAAGTAGCCCCCGTCCGGGTCGTACAGAGCCGCCGCCATGAACTCGTCGAAAGGCAACGGGCCACCACCCCGTACCCGAACCGCCAGACGATCACCCAGCAACACCGGCCCCTTCCCCGCCACTCACCCCAAGCCGCCGCCGAGAGTACCGCCCCCGCATCCCACCCACATCAGCCCGACGCAGGTCCCACCGCTCGCGAGAGATCGAAGAGCCTCGATACTCGGATGGCAATCGGGTCCGCATTGGACCGTCGGGTGCGGATGAGACGGCGCTCACTCAACAGCAGCCTTGGTAGGCCTCGGTGAGTACGAACTCACAGTGCGTGTGAGACGGCCGGGCACCGGGAAAGGTGGACCGCCACGCCCGCGACACCCCCGGGGCCAGGCCCATGGCCGTCAGGCCTTCCTCCGTCGCTACCACGCTGCCGTCATCCGTTGTGTATGCGATGCGGAAGGTCAGGTCAAGCACACGCTGGTCTTTGCTCGTAACCACCCCAGCGGCTCCACCGTCCGAGCATTCGGTCACCTCCGCCGTGATCCCAACGGAGTCAAGCGGAATGGGTCGGCGCAGAGTGGGGACCACCTCCGGACACAGGCGCTTCATCTCTCTCAGGAGCGCGGCAGCGCTTTCGAGACTGCCGGACTCTGCCAGCACCTGCGCGACCTGCAACACAGCCTGCTCTTCGGTCAGGTGTTCCAAGTCACGGCAGGTCGCGGAGGCCAGGCCGGTTCTTGGGTCAGCACAGGCCGCAATGAGCAGCAACGCTACCGACAGCCAGAAAAGCGGCCGTGGGCTTCTGCGGTGGTGACGACGCGAGCGAGGCAGCATATCCCAGGTCCCCCTCTTCGGCCTCACTTCGGCCGAGGCCAGATCGGCCCCTGGTATCTCATGCCCCTGACGTACGCCGGGTTCGCGTCGAGCACGTTGCAGTCCCGCATCCGGGCAGCCCACCTCGACACGAGACCGACGCCGGCGAAGGTGTCGACGAAGCCGATTGCTCGCCGATCCTCCGGGTCCAGCCTCCGCCGGAGGCCGAGACCTCCCTGGACCTCTGCGCGGTTCACCTCTTCCCAGTAGGCCCGCCACGCCACAGCTTCCCCTATCTCCCGCTCTCGCGCGCGCTCGGCAGACGCCTCCTGCTCTGCCCTGCGTTCGCTCGTGATGCTCGTGGGCCACGGAACATAGTCAGCGCCGAGCACCTTGTGCTCCACGTCGCGCCTCACCCAACGGTTGGCGAGGCCGCTGATGACATCAATGCGCTCCTGGCGTGTGAGGCTCCGGGCTCGGCCTTCGGCCTTCTCCACCTCGTCCGCCTTGGTTGCGAGTGCCTCATCGAAGCGCTCGCGCCACTCGTCCTCCTCCCTGATGCTCCCGTCCCCCGAACCCACAACCTTCTGGGTTGCCAGGCCCGCATGCCCCGTCGGGTCGGTGTGGTTGGCGGGGTTGTTTCGGACGTACTGGTAGCGGTCATACGCCTGCGGGTCGGCCGGGTCGGGGATGATGGTGTCTGGCTGGGTGAACCGTCCGATGCGGGGGTCGTAGTAGCGGGCCTGGTAGAACATCAACCCCGAAGCGGTGCCACCGGCCTGGTCGGCTTCCTGGCCGGTGTAGGTGTGGTTGGTGGGCAGGCCTGTGTTCCAGGTGGGGCGGGGGCACCCCACGGGTAGTAGCGCTGCAGGAAACGGGTTCCCGGATCACCTTCGGTCCACACGGCGCCGACCGACCCGAGATGGTCCCCGAAGGTGTAGTCGACCCGGTCGGATCCGGCGGGAGTCCAGCTGCCTCCGGTCTTAGTGTTGGTTCTGACCGCGGTCACCCCACCCCCCAACGGGTAGGCGCTTCGGGTGGCGGTCACCGCACCACCCGCCGCGGTGGTGTCCACCTCCAGCAGGCCGCCGATGTGGTAGGTGAAAGCGCCGGGGCCGTGTTGCACCCGAACCCGGCTGCCGTCGGCGTCGTAACGGAACACCCAGCCGGCTCCGGCAGGGGGGGTGATGCTGCTCAGCCGCCCGTCGGCGTTGTAGCTGTAGGCGGTGGTGGCACCGGCCTGGGTGCGGCCGGTCTGGTTGCCCGCATCATCGTAGGTGAAGTAGACCCCGCCGGCGGACATCACCGCATGCGGCCCGGCATCCCCCGGCCCCGGCTCATTGCCGGCGCCGTAAGACCAGCCGGAGATGCCGGTGAAGGCGGTGATGTTCCCCACCGGGTCATACCCGTAGGTGTGGTTGAAAGGATCCGCGCCCACAGCCGGCTCGTACACCGCACAGTCCGAGTCGCCGGTGAACGCCCGGGTGAGCATGCCCCGCAGGTTGTACTGGTAGCACAGGCGTTGGGACGAGTTGCGGTAGTCGATGATGGTGGTGATCAGGCCGGCGTTGTCGTAGGTGTAGGCGGCGCGTTGCAGGCTGGTTTGCGGGTTGGTGGGGTTGAACCGGTAGGAGCCGGCCCGCAGCTCTGCCACCCGCCGGGTGGCCGAGTCGTAGACCCAGGTGCGGTTGGCGGTGTCCACCAGGGCGCTGGACAGCGCTAGCCAGACGGGCATAGCGTCAGGGGCGGCTCAACGCGGACAGTAGAAGACCGATCATCAGGCGCCTCGTACCGAAAGCGCCAACCCAATTCCACCACAGTCCAGAGCGCGACAGCCCCCGTTCTGCCGCCGACGGAACGCTTCTCGTGCGGCATCAGCAGCCTGCTGTACACCGTCGGTGTTGAGTCATCTGGCTCAGGCTGGCCGTACTCGACCTCCCGAGCGCTGAAGGTGAGGGAGATCGAGCAGGGGTTCTCCAGCAAGTACGAGGTGCCGGGATCGGGCCAGGCGCATGCCCCCACCAGCAGACAGACAGCCGCTGCGGCCCACGACAGGACCACACGCCGGCTTCGCCGCCCGCCAGCTGCCACGGCCGTTCTCACTTCGACCACCACCAGAAACCCCCGAGAAGCCGGCGGCCAACGTCGAGCGCCGTCCTCCCCAGGTGCCCCAGATAGGCGCCGAGATCGAACCCGCGCGTCGGACGCGGGTCACCCTGTGCAGCGCGCAGTTGCGCCTCCCGGGCGTGCTGCTCCACCGGTAGATCCCGGCACCACGGGTCGTCAGTGCCTCCGATCTCATCGAGGTCTACACCAGCCACGAAGCTCCTCAGATCGGTGCCGACTCCGCCGACCTCTTCGATGGACCGAATGTAATCGGCCTCGTGAGTGAGACTGTCCGCCAATAGCGGCTCTGTCGCTATGGGGATCGGGAAGGCGCAGTGGGGGCAGGCCACCAAGTCAGGGTAGCGACCGCCGCCACCACCAACCCGTTGTCCCCCACCCCACTTCGCGGGCTCCCGGCCCTCGCCGCCCCGGTCGTCGCAGGCCGACATCGCCCCCTTCAGCAGTATATACAGCCAGCCCCGTATCGGATATAGTTGGCTGCGTGACCAAGCGACTCATCGACATCGACGACGACCTCCTCGCCGGGGCCCGCTCGGCCCTCGGGACCGGCACCATGAAAGAGACCGTCAACCGCGCCCTCGCCGAAGCCGCGCTGGCGGCGCAGCGCCGCCGGCACGCCGCCCGCCTGGCTTCCGGTGAAGGCACCGACCTCGGCCGCGCCGACATCATGGCCGGGGCCTGGCGGTGACCGCCCGGTTCCTCGCCGACACGAGCGCCCTGTCCAGGATGACGGTGCCGGCCGTGGCGCAGCGACTCGGCCCTCCACTCGCCGAGGGCCTCATCGCGACGTGTGCCATCGTGGACCTCGAAGTGCTCTACAGCGCGCGCGGTCCGGCCGACTACGAAACGATCCGAGAGGAGCGCCGCGCCCTCGAGGACGCGCCCATCACCCCCTCGGTGATGCAACGGGCGCTGGAGGTGCAGCGGATCCTGGCCACCCGCGGCCGCCACCGCCTCCCCATTCCGGACCTGATCGTCGCCGCCGCGGCGGAGTCGGCCGGCCTGGCCATCCTCCACTACGACGCCGACTACGAGCGCATCGCCGAGGTGACGGGACAGGCCCACCGGTGGGTGGCGCCCCGCGGCACGCTCTGACGGCCCCACGGTCCGGCGTCAACGCTGTCGGGGGTCGCCGGGGCGTCTTACTCCCCGCCGCGGGGGAAGCGAGCCTCAGGGCAGCGCCAGCCCCCGCGCCGCCTCGGCGAAGAAGGCCAGCAACTGCGGGTAGAACCCGGCCGCCAGCACCACCACCGCGGTCAAGGCCAGCACCACCGCCAGCGGCCGGGACACCGCCGGCCCCTCCGGCAGGGTGTCGGGCGCCGGGTCCATGAACGCCGCCTTCAGCACCCGGGCGTAGAAGAACAGGGCGATGACGGCGTTGACCGCCGCCACCACCGCCAGGGCCACCCCCCACGGGTTCCCCCCATCTCCCAGCACCGCCTTGAACATCACGAACTTGGCGAACCACCCGGCCAGCGGGGGAATGCCGGCCAGCGAGAAGAAGAACACCCCCAGCAGCGTGGCCGGGACCGGCGCGTAGCGGGCCAGGCCGGCCCAGTCGTCGATCTCCCGGCTGCCGGTGCGCTCGGCGATGGCGATGACGGCGGCGAAGGCCCCCAGGTTCATGAAGGCGTAGATGAGCAAGTAGGTCAGCGAAGCGAAGAAGGCCTCTTCCAGGGCCGGGCCGTCGAAGGCGGCGGCCATGGCGAAAGGCGCCAGGATGAACCCGGCGTGGGCCACCGAGGAGTAGCCCAGCAGGCGCACCACGTTGCTCTGCCGCAGGGCGGTGAGGTTCCCCACCGTCATGGTCAGCGCCGCCAGCACCCACAGCGCCGGTCCCCAGATGCTCCTGGCCCCGGTGAAAGCCCCGTAGCAGATGGTGAGCAAGCCCACGAAGCCGGCCCCCTTGGAGCCCACCGACAGGTAGGCGGCCACCGGCAGCGGAGCCCCCTGGTAGGTGTCGGGCGCCCAGAAGTGGAACGGCACCGCGGCGATCTTGAAGCCGAAGCCCACCAGCACCAGCAGCACCCCGAGCACGAAGGCCGACTCGCCCTCCAGCGCCGCCGCCGCCGCGGCGATGCCGGCGAAGGTGGACTCACCCGTGGTGCCGTACACCAGCGACATGCCGAACAGCAGGACGGCCGACGACAGCACCCCGATGAGGAAGAACTTCAGCGCCGCCTCGTTGGAGCGCAGGTCGCCCTTGCGCCACCCGGCCAGCAGGAAGGCCGGGCCCGACACCAGTTCCAGGCCGATGAACATGGTGATCAGGTCCCGCGCCGAGGCCATGACCACCGCCCCGGTGATGGAGGCGAGGATCAGGAAGTAGTACTCCCCCTCGTAGTAGCGATCGCGTCGCAGGTAGCCCACCGAGGCCAGCAGCACGATGGCCCCGGCCACCAGGAACAGGCCCTTCAGGACCAGCGCGAAGTCGTCCACCACATACGACCCGCCGAACATGGCTCGCGGCCCCGCGGCGGCGGCCAGGGTCAGCAGGGGGACGGCGGCGCCGAGCAGGCCGGCGATGCCGGCCGCCCCGGCCAGCCAGCGCAGCCGCGGCGCCACCACCAGGTCCACCCCCAGCACCACCAGCACGGTGGCGCCGAGGATGAACTCGGGGAGCAGGGCGTGGTAGTCGAACACTCGCTCAGCCTCCAAAGGCGCGTTGCACCAGGCTCACCACCGAGTCGCTGGTGGCGCCGAACACGATGGCCGGATAGACGCCGATGGCCAGGATCACCAGCACCAGCGGCACCCAGGCCGCCAGTTCGAAGCGGTCGGCGTCGGGGAAGGACTTATCCCGCCACTCCTCGGGCACCTCCCCCAGGTTCACCCGCTGCAGCATCCACAGCAGGTAGCCGGCGGTGAGCACCGTGCCGATGGCCCCAATGACCATGGCGGTGCGGAACACGGCCAGGCTGGCCCCGGCGAAGGGGTTGAAGGCGGCGAGCAGGGCCATGAACTCGCCCCAGAACCCGGCCAGGCCCGGCAGGCCCAGGGAGGCCATGGCGGCGAAGCCCAGGATGCCCCCGAGGATGGGCAGGGTCTTCTGGTTGCCCCCCAGGCGGGCCATCTCCCGGGTGTGGTAGCGGTGCTGGATGGACCCGGCCAGGAAGAAGAGCAGGCCGGTGATTACCCCGTGGGCCACCATGCCGATGATGGCGGCGTTGATGCCGATGTCGGTGAGGGTGGCGATCCCCAGCATGACGAAACCCATGTGCCCCACCGACGAGAAGGCGATGAGGCGCTTCATATCGGTCTGCGCCAGGCAGGCCAGCGACCCGTAGATGATGGCGATCACCGCCAGGATGGCTATGGCCGGGGCCCAGGCTTGCGCCTCCTGGGGGAGGATGGGCAGGGCGATGCGGATGAAGCCGTAGGAGCCCAGTTTCAGGAGGATGGCGGCCAGCAGCACCGAGCCCACCGTGGGGGCGGCGGTGTGAGCGTCGGGGAGCCAGGTGTGCAGCGGCCACATGGGCACCTTGACGGCGAACCCCAGGAACAAGGCGAAGAACACCCAGAAGGCGAAGGTGCCGGTGAAGTGCCCCTGCGCGCCCAGGGCCGACAGGGCCTCGATGTCGAAGGTGCGAGTCGCCCCCGGCGCGTCGCCCGACCGGAAGTAGAGCGCCAGGAAGCCCAGCAGCATGAAGGCCGAGCCGAACAGGGTGAACAGGAAGAACTTGATGGCCGCATAGAGGCGGGTCTCCACCGGCCTCTTGAACCCGGGCAGGCGCATCGGGTTCCGGTCGCCCCAGATGCCGATCATGAAGTACATCGGGAGCAGCACCAACTCGAAGAAGATGAAGAACAGCACCAGGTCCAGGGCCACGAAGGTGCCCGCCATGCCGGTGGCGAGGACCAGCATCAGCACCAGGAAGGCCTTGGGGTTGTGCGGCTCGGGCCAGTGGTTCCACGAGTAGACCATGCAGAGCAAGGTGATGAAGGTGGACAGCACCACCAAAGGCAGGCTGATCCCGTCGAGGCCGATGTGGAACCGGGAGCCGATGGCCGGGATCCACGAGGTGTCGGCGCCCAACTGGTAGCCCGCCTCGCCGAAGTCGAAGCGGACGGTGGCCACCACCGACGCGACGAAGGAGGCGGCGGCGAAGCCGAGGGCGATGGTCTTGATCGCCGTCTCCCGGGCGCGCGGGACCGCCAGCACCACCGCCGCCCCCACCAGGGGGAGGAACACGATGAGGCTCAGCCCCCACCCGTTCTCGAACCAGCCCATCTCGCTCGCCCTCCTCTAGCCGAAGATCAGGAAACCGACCACCAGCAGCACCGCCCCCAGGAACAGGGCGGCGGCGTACTGCTGCACCTTGCCCGTCTGCACCCGGCGCAGCGCCCCGCCCGCCTCGCCGGTGGCGGCGGCGGCGGCGTTGATGCCCAGGTCGATGCCCCGCTGGTCGAGGCCGCCGTACACCACCGCCGCCAGGCGGCGGGCCGTCGCCCCGAAGGCGTTCACCGCGCCGTCGATGATCACATCGTTCGACCAGTTGGCCGCCCGGGCCAGCGGGCCCCGGATGGGCCGCACCAGGGCGTAGTCGTACAGGTCGTCCACGAAGTACTTGCGCTCCAGGAGCGGGTAGAGCAGAGGGATGCGGAAGCGGTCCCGCTCCTTCTGGGTGGCCCGGTCCCGCCCGAAGAGGGCGGTGCCGGCGGCGATGCCCGCCAAGGCCACCAGCGTGCCGATGGCCGCCAGGCCCCAGTTCAGGCCGCCGGGGTGATGCTCCACGATGGGATGGGCCCGCGCCGCCAGCCAGGAGGTGAAGGCGGTGAACCACCCCGGCATGTTGACCAGGCCGCCCACCGCGGCCAGGGCGGCCAGGCCGATGAGCGGGTAGGTCATCACCCGCGGCGACTCGTGGGGGTGAGCCTCCCCCTGGTACCTCCCGAAGAAGGTCAGGTTCACCGCGCGGGCCATGTAGAAGGCGGTGACGAACGCCCCGGCCAATGCCAGCACCAGCACGAAGGTGGCCAGACCGCCGCCCCCGTGCTGGGAGTCGTATTGGAGCGAGGCCAGGATCTCGTCCTTAGACCAGAACCCCGACAGGGGCACGATGCCCGCCAGGGCCAGCGAGCCGATGAGGAAGGTCCAGAAGGTCTTCGGCATCGCCCGGCGCAGGCCCCCCATGTCGCTCATGTTGTTGGAGTGGACCGCATGGATCACCGACCCGGCGGCCAGGAAGAGCAGGCCCTTGAAGAAGGCATGGGTGAACAGGTGGAAGAGGCCGGCGGTGTAGGCCCCCGCCCCCATGGCGGCGGTCATGTAGCCCAATTGGCTGACCGTCGAGTAGGCCAGCACCTTCTTGATGTCGTCCTGGACCAGGGCCAGCAGGCCGCCCAGGAAGAGGGTGAGCGCCCCGATCACCAGGATCAGCGGCTTGAGCCCGGCCCCGAAGCCCTCGGCCTGGTAGAAGGGGAACATCCGCCCCAGCAGGTAGACCCCGGCGGTCACCATGGTGGCGGCGTGCATCAGCGACGACACCGGGGTGGGGCCGGCCATGGCGTCGGGGAGCCACACGTGGAAGGGCCACTGGGCGCTCTTGCCCATGGCGCCGATGAAGACGGCCAGGCCCACCCACACGCCTACGTCGGCCAGGGCCGAGTCGCCTGCCGCCACCGCGGCGAACAGGTCGGTGAAGCGGAAGGAGCCCACCACCAGGCCGGAGATGATCACCCCGAGGAAGAGGCCGACGTCGGCCACCTTGTTGACCAGGAAGGCCTTGATGGCGGCGGCGTTGTTGGCGTGGTCCTCCCACCAGTGGCCGATCAAGAGGTACGAGGCCACCCCGACCAGTTCCCAGCCCACGATCAACTGGATGGTGTTGGGCGAGGAGACCAGCACCAGCATCCCGCCGGCGAACAGCGAGAAGGCGGCGAAGAACCAGGTGAAGCGGACGTCGCCCTTCATGTACCCCTTGGAGTAGGTGAACACGAAGAAGCCGACGATGCCGACGACGGCGTACATCATGATCGACAGGCCGTCCACCACCCAGCCCCACTCCAGCACCAGGTCGGCGCCGCCGGGGAGGACGCCGATGCGGGCGATCTCCACGTGGCGCTCGAAGGCGAAAGGCGCCACCCAGTTGCCCACCAGCAGCGCCGTGCCGTAGAGGGCGACGAAGGCCAGGGCGGCCTCGGCCACCTCCCATCCCTTGAAGGGAAGCCGCTTGCCGAAGAGCACGATCAGGCCCATGGCCAGCAGGGGCACCACCGGGATCAGCCAGGCCCCCTGGGCCAGCAGGGCGAGGAACCCGCTCGGCTCGGCGGCCGCGGCGGCGTGACCCCCCTCGGCGGTGCTGAGCGCGGCGAAGGCATACATCCCGGGCATCACCACTTCATCAGGTCGAGCTCGTCGACGTTCACCGACGAGCGGTTGCGGAAGATCAGGATCACGATGGCCAGGCCGATGCCCACCTCGGCGGCGGCCACGGTGATGACGAACAGGGCGAAGATGTGGCCGGTGTGCATGGTGTCGCCGAGGAGGGACCCGAAGGCCACCAGGTTGATGTTGACCGCGGCCAGCATCAGCTCGATGGAGAGCAGCACCGCCACCGCGTTGCGCCGCACCAGGACGCCGTAGACGCCCAGCGAGAACAGCAGCGACCCCAGGATGAGGAACTGGTTGAGCGTCATTCCCTGGGGTCCTTCCGGGCCAGCACGATGCCCCCGATGAGGGCGGCGAGCAGCACGAACGACACCGCCTCGAACGGGATCACGAACCGCCTGAAGAGCAGTTCGCCGAGGTCGCCGGTGAGGCTGCGCTCCACGGCCTCGCCCTGCTCCCAGCCGAAGAAGGCGGTGGTGGCGTAGGCCAGGGTGGCGAAGACCGCCACGGCCACCAGCGCGGCGGGCCAGCGCCGCCGGTGGTCGAGAGGCAAGGGGTCGCGGCGCAGCGGGGCGCGGGTGATCATGAGCCCGAACAGGAACAGCACCACCACCGCCCCGATGTAGACCAGCACCACCGTCCAGGCCACGAACTCGGCGCCCAGCAGCAGGAACAGGGCGGCCGACCCGGCCAGGGCCACCACCAGCATCAGCACCGCATGGACCAGGTTGCGCGAAGTCACCACCCAGAACCCGGCGGCGAGCATGACCACGCCCACCGCCAGGAACACCAGGTTCTCGCTCTGGCCGATCCAGTCGCCGAGGCTCACGGCTCACTCCCCTTCGGCTCGGGGCTTTCGGGCGGCTTGGGGCTTTCGGGCTCGGGGCTCGCCGGCGGTGCCGGGCTTCCCGGAGGCTCCGGGCTTCCCGGCCCGGGGCTCGCCGGCGGTGCCGGGCTTCCCGGCTCGGGGTTCCCCGGCTTGCTTGCCTCCGGCTCGCTCCCCTCCAGAGCGGGAGGCTCGGGGACCGTGGGCAGCCACTGCCCCAGGCGCTCCATGTCGTGGGTCAGGTCGATCCGGCGGGGCTCGGAGTACTCGTACTCCGGCGACCAGAAGAGGGCATCGAAGGGGCAGACCTCCACGCAGGTGCCGCAGTACATGCAGAGGGCGAAGTCGATGTCGAAGCGGTCGAGCACCGAGCGAGTGCGAGCGCGCCCCCCCGGCTCGGCGGGAGGCTGCTGCACCTTGTGCCCCTCGATGTAGATGCACCAGTCGGGGCACTCCCGGGCGCAGAGCATGCAGACGGTGCAGGCTTCCACGTCGAGGGCGATGACCCCGCGGGCCCGCTCCGGCGGGACCTCCTTCTCCAGGGGGTACATCACCGTGACCGGCTTGCGCAGGAAGGTGCGGAAGGTGAGCCACATGCCCTTGAACAGCCCGAGGCCGGGGACCGCCGAGCGGAGCGTCGTGCCCGGGGGGTAGCGGAGGCCTCTCACAGCACCACCTTCAGGACCGCGGTGACCGCGATGTTGGCCAGGCCCAGGGGCACCAGCCAGCGCCAGGCCAGAGACTGCAGCTGGTCCTCCCGCAGGCGCGGCCAGGTCCAGCGGAACCAGATCATCACGAACACCAGCAGCAGCGCCTTGCCCAGCAGCACGAAGGGCCCGAACCAGTCGGCGTTGAGGCCCCAGAAGTGGTAGCCGCCCAGGAAGAGGACTGCGGCGATGGCCGACATGGCCAGCATGCCGGCGTACTCGCCCAGCAGGAACATGGTGAAGCGGATGCCCGAGTACTCGGTCAGGTAGCCCATGACCAGTTCCTGCTCGGCGATGGGCATGTCGAAGGGGATGCGGACCAGTTCGGCCAGCACGGCGATCATGAAGATCACGAAGCCGACGATCTGCCCCGCCAGGACGTAGGGCAGGGAGATGCCCACGCTCCCGAGGTGGAAGAGGGGCTGGGCCTGGGCCTCGGTGATGCCCACCATCGACATCGTCCCGGCCTGGATGACCACCCCCACCACCGCCAGCACCAGCGGCAGCTCGTAGGCGATCAGCTGGGCGCCGGCCCGCAGGCCGCCGATCAGCGAGTACTTGCTCCCCGACGACCAGCCGGCCATGAGGATGGCGATGGTGCTCACCGACCCGGCCGCCAGGGCATAGAAGATGCCCAGGTCGAGGTCGACCGCCACCAGCTTCGGGGAGAGGGGGATGATGACGATGACGGCGAAGGTCGCCAGGAGCGACACCATGGGCGCCAGCCGGAACACCGGCCGGTCGGCGTCGCGGGGCGTCAGGTCCTCCTTCTGCAGGAACTTCAGGGCCTCGGCGAACACCTGGGCCCAGCCCCACCGGCCGCCGGCGAAGTAGGGGCCGACGCGGTGCTGCATGTGGGCCGACACCTTCAGTTCGGCGAACATGATCACCAGGGCCACGGCGAAGACCACCACCACCGCGATGCCCAGCTTCAACGCCAGCACCACCCAGACGTTGTCGAGCAGGCTCATCGGTCCACGTCCCCGAGGACGAAGTCGAGGCTGCCCAGGATGGCGATGACGTCGGGGATCAACGCCCCCTCGAGCAGCCAGGGCAGCACCGCCAGGTTGCAGAACGAGGCCGAGCGGATCTTGACCCGGTAGGGCCGCCGCCCGCCGCCCGAGACGATGTGGTAGCCCATCTCCCCCTTGGGGTTCTCGGCCCGCACGTAGCACTCGCCCCGCGGCACCTTGATGACTCGCGGCACCTTGGCCTGCAGCGGCCCGCCGGGCAGGGAGCCCAGGGCCTGCTCGATGATGCGGGCGCTCTGTCGGATCTCCTCGAGGCGCACCCGGCAGCGGTCGTAGTTGTCGCCGTTGGGCATGGTGACCACGTCGAAGTCGAAGCGGTCGTAGGGCAGGTAGTCCTCCACCCGGCGCAGGTCGAAGGGCACCCCCGAAGCCCGCAGGTTCGGCCCGCTGACGGCGTACTCGATGGCCGTCTCGGCCGGCAGCACCCCGATGCCGACGGTGCGCTGCTGCACGATCTCGTTGCCCAGGACGAGCCCTTCGAGGTCGTCGCAGACGGCGCGCACTGCCGCCATGGCCCGGCGCGTCCCGTCGATGAAGCCCTGGGACAAGTCCTGGGAGCGGGTGCGCTGGGTGGACCCGCCGCCGGCCGCCGGCTTCACCCCGCCGATCCGGTTGAAGTTGGGGTGGAAGCGGCCCCCGGTTACCCCCTCCACCAGGTCGAGCACCCGCTCCCGCTCGCGCAAGGCGTACATCAGGGGAGTGGGCGCGCCCAGTTCGGCGGGGAAGGAGCACAGGAAGATGAGGTGGTTGGAGATGCGGTACATCTCGGTGAGGATCAGCCGGATGTACTGCGCCCGCTCCGGCGCCTCCACCCCCATGAGCCGCTCGGCGGCGAGGATGAAGGGGACCTCGTTGGCGAAACCCGACACCCAGTCGATGCGGTTCACCAGGGCGTTGATCTGGGCGTAGGTGCGCACCTCGGCCAGCTTCTCGTAGCCGCGGTGCATGTACCCCATGACCGGCTGCACCTTCTCCAGCCGCTCGCCGGCGATGGTGGCCACCAGGCGGAGCACCCCGTGGGTAGAGGGGTGCTGCGGGCCGATGTTCAGGGTCATCTCGGGCGTCACCAACTCCACCGACACCGCCGCCTCGGACCGGTGCACGGCCAGCAGGTCCCGGTCGGTGGGGGCGGTCACCCGCTCCCCTCCCCGGATTCGCCCGGCGCCGGCTCGGCGGCAGGCAGCGGGGTCACCTCCACCGCGCCCGGCCAGGGCTTCACCTCGCGGGCGAGCAACGGGTACGACTTGCGCAGCGGGTGGCCCACGAACTCGTCGGTCAGGTAGATGCGCACCGGGTTGGGGTGGCCTGCGAAGACGATGCCGAACATGTCGGCGGCCTCGCGCTCGTGCCAGTCGGCCGCGGTGTAGACCGCGGTCAGGGAGGGAAGGCGCAGGTCGTCGGGCGGCAGGTCGGTGGAGAGGATGACGGCTTCCCCGGCGGTGACGTCGGAGAGGCGGCTGAGCACCTCGTAGCGCTCCTCCACCGGGCCGCCCTCGACGGGGTCGCCCACCGCCACCTCGTTGCTCCAGTCCACCGCCGACAGCCAGCCGAAGAAGGGCAGATGCGGCTTCAAGGCGCGGTGCGCCTCCACCCAACGCTCCCGGGGCACCCGCACCTTGGCGGTGCGGAAGGCGTCGCTGAACTCGCTCGACCCGGCGAGCGCCGCCCAGCGGGCGGCGGCGGAAGGCGGGGCCTCGGGGGCAGGGGCCTCGGGGGCGGGGGCGGCGCCGGGAGCCTCAGGCTCGCTCACCGGCGTTCCACTTCTCTTTGATGTTCTCGCCCATGATCTTGCGCTGCAGCAGGACGATGCCCTCCATGAGCGCCTCGGGACGGGGCGGGCACCCGGG
>VGBK01000009.1 GCA_016870535.1 Actinomycetota bacterium
TCGAAGTACATCGGCGGGTTCGACAAGACTTTCGTGCCCATCGGCGACCGGGGTTGACGGGACGGCCGTACTGCCCGCCCGGCCCCGGCGACTGGTCGCGCTAGGCGCCTTCCCCGGGTGGCGCCGCCTCGGCCAGTTGGGCGGCGAGGTCGGCGCTCAGGCTGACCCAGGCGAAGCCGAAGGCCAGGCCGGCCAGAGCCGCCCGGTGCAAGTCCTCGGTCACCGAACCGCTGGCGTCGGCGGGGAAGAAGACCCGGTAGTCGCGGTAGTAGGCGTCGCGGGCGGTCGACTCGCAGCAGAGATTGGTCATCACGCCGCACACCACCAGGTCCCGAGCCTTCAAGCAGCGCAGCACCGTCTCGAGGTCGGTGTCGTAGAAGGCGGAGTAGCGATGCTTCAGGACCACCTTCTCTCCGGGCAGGGGAGCCAGTTCCGGCACGATCTCGCTCTCGGGACTGCCCTCGAGGCACTTGCCTTCCCACCACCAGTCCATGATCCCGCCGTCGAGGCCGTCCGGATGGTGCACGTGCCGGGTGAAGATCACGGGGCGCCCGGCGCCGCGGAAGGCATCGATCAGCAATCGGACGCGCGGCATGACCGCCGGGCCCCCGGCGGTGTAGGTGGGCGAGGCGGGGTCGAGGAAGAAGCGCTGCATGTCGACGACCAGCAGCACGCTCGCCGCGGCCTCGAGTCGCATGGGATGACGGTTGTAGGGGCTGATCTCCTGCAGCCACGCCCGGGCCCGCGCGTCGAGAGTTTCGGCGGTCACATAAGGCTCCACGGGCTCCTCCTCGGGTTGAAGCGGCGCTCCATTGTTGCCGCGAGTGGGGCTCTCCCGTCGGCTCGTGCTCGCCGCGCCTCAGCCCTCCCGGGCGATCAGCGCCGCTCCGTAGGCTCCCATCAGTTGCGGGTGCGGGGGCAGGATCACGGCCATCCCGGTCGCCTCTTCCATCATGGCCCGCACTCCGGGCGCTGCGGGCGATGCCGGCCGCCTCGGACCGTCGGCCGGCCGGGCCGCATCATGAGGCCCCCCTTGAGGCAGCAAGCGGGCAGAGGTTCGCGATGGGCCACTAGGCTCCTTGCGTCCGGGACGGCAGCCGCGGGGCTCGCCGGGTCGCTGCAGAGGTGCACATGGAGCCGGCCCTCGAAGAGTTCTACGCCAAGTTCCGGGTGGTGGAGCTGGCCATTCTCGAAACCCCGTTTTGGACCTGGTCCGTCCGGCCGGCGCAGCCGACTCTGGGGGCGGGGGTCATCGCGTTGAAGCGTCACGCCTTTCGCCTGGCGGACGTCACCGCCGAAGAGATGGTCGATCTGGCCGGTCTGGTGGGGGAGGTGGAGGCCCGCCTCGCTTGCTGCTTCGGCTACCAGATCATGAACTACCTGATGCTCATGATGGTGGATCACCACGTGCACTTCCACGCCCTTCCTCGCTATGACGGTCCGCGCGAGTTCGCCGGCCACGACTGGGTGGACGCCGGCTGGCCGGCACTCCCGGCCTTCGGCGATGCGCAGCACGCCGATGCCCCTCACCTGTTGCTCGACATCAGGCGAGTCCTGCAGGAGGCGGGAAACCTCACGAGGTAGGGTCGGCCCCGGCGGAGGGGCGAAGGCGCCCCACCGGTGCGCGGCGGGGCATTCGGGCCGGGCCGACATGGGCGACCGTCGATCCGATGGTGGGTTGGGGGCTAGCGCAGCGCGGCGAGAACGGCCCGGACGAACTGGGGCAGGTCATCGGGGACCCGCGAGGTGATGATGGGACCATCGACGACTACCGGCTCGTCCACCCATTGCGCTCCGGCGTTCCGGACGTCGTCTCGCACCGCGGCGTAGGAGGTGGCGCGACGCCCCCGCAGCACATCGGCGGATATCAGGAGCGAAGGCCCGTGGCAGATGGCTGCTACCGGTTTGCCCGCCTCGGCCAGATCGCGAGTCAGGGTCACCATGTTGGGGTCCAGCCGCAGGCTGTCGGGACCGAAGCCCCCGGGCACCACCACACCGTCGAGCTCATCGGCCCTCACCTCACCTGCCCCGACCTCGGCGCGCACCGGGTAGCCGTGCTTCCCCTTGTACTCGAGGGCCTCAGATCCGACCAGGATGACCTGGTGGCCCTCTTCCAGCAGTCGGTAGTACGGGTAGAGCAGTTCCGGCTCTTCGAACATCTCCGCTACGAGAACCGCGACGCGCATGGGAGTCTCCTGACCACGACGAGCTGAGCCTATTCGGGGGGCAATGGTAGATGCCCGGGCGCCCGCACCGCCCGGAGCCCTTGCCCGAGTTGTCGCCGATGGCCTCGCACCGGCCTTGCTGGTCGGCGCCGTCTCACTCGGCGCCGACCTCCTTTCTGTAGGAGGCTGTACTTGCGGCCCTCCCGGCCGAGCCGAAGGGTTCGAAGCGGCGAAGCCGCAGGAAGCGCCCATCGCACGGCGACGCCGCGGTTTCACCCGGCGCGGTCAGGATCCGCGACACTACGGCGGACCGTCGGCCCCGAGTTCACCGGCCACCGCCTGGGCAGTGGCTCGGACCTCCGGCCCGAACTGGTCGAAGTGGTCGCGGATGCGGAAGTGGGGGCCGGCGGCGCTGATGGCCCCTACCACTTCCTTCGCAGGCCCGATGATGGCGGCGGCCACACAGGCGCCCAGGGGCTCGGTCTCCCGGTCGTCGGTGGCGTAGCCGCGAGCGCGCACCCGCTGCAGCTCCCGACGGAACTCATCGGGGTCGCAGATGGTGCGCTCGGTGCGGCGGACGAAGTCCATCTTCGACAGTCTCTCCTCGAGGGCGTCGTCGGGGAGCGCGGCCAGCATGGCCTTTCCGAGTGAGGTGGAGTTGAGGGGCATGGTCTGGCCTATGACCGACACCAGCCGGATGGAGTTGTCCGACTCCAGCTTGTCCAGGTAGACCACCGCCGATCCCTCCAGCACCCCCAGATGCACCGTCTCGTTCAGCCGATCGCGCAGGCTGCGCAAGTGGGGGCGGGCGAGGGTGAGGAGATCGAGGCCTGCCGACGCGGCGTGGGCCAGGTTCAGGATCTTGCCGGTGAGGCGGTACTGACGGCTGACCGGCTCTTGCACCACGTAGCCGGCGGTGATCAGCGTGGCCAAGAGACGCGCCACCGTGGCCTTGTCCAGAGTCAGCTGCCGGGCGAGGGTGGAGATCCCGAGGGTTCTGCCCTCCGTTCGAGACAGCACCTCGAGCACGCTGAGGCCCCGGGTCAGGGCCCGGGTAGGCGGTACCTGCGGTGCGGCAGCGGGCATGTCGACCCTCCCTCCCAAGGCCTGAGCATAGGTGGCCGGTTCACCGGCAAGTTGCAGCGTGCCGCCTGTCAGTGTAGCATCATTCAGTGATACTGCGTTTCGTTAGACGAAACGCAGCCCGGAGCTAAGGAGGCAGAATGACATTCGCCAAGCGGACACGCCTGCTGTCCCTGCTGGCGTTGCTCCTCGCCGTCGGACTGGTAGCCGTGGCTTGCGGCGACGATGCCGCGACCACAACCACAGGAGCTGCCACCACCACCACCGGAGCAGCGGTGGCCCCCACCAAGGTCGCATCCGTGGCCGGTGGGCCGCACCCCTTCTTCGATCCGTGGGGTCCCGGCACCAACGACGCGGTGCGTGACTTCGGGTTGGCCGGCGGGACCTACCAGTTCCCGCCCCAGTGGGAGCTGACGGCCCAGAACAACATGGTCGAGACTCTGGTGGCCCAGGGCTACAACGCCTTCGTCATCTTCCCGGGAGATGCCACCGGAACCAACGCCCTGCTGGGCGAGTTGCTCGCTCAGGGCATTCCGTCCATCGCCGGGGGTGGCTGCACCAGCGAGCCGTCGCCTGCGGCGTTCTGCCTGGCCACCGACGTGGGCAACTCCGCCTACATCGGCACCAGGGCCCTGATCGCCGCCATGGGCGACACCTGCACTGCTGCCGACCCGTGCCAGATCGTGCACATCGCCAGCCGCCTGGTGGACCCGAACACGCAAGCTCGCATCGCCGCGGTCGACCGTGCGGTGGGCGAGACCAACGGGACCGTAAGGGTCCTCCAGCACCTGACCGACTCCGACGATCAGGAAGCCGCCACCGAGAAGGTCGGCGCCATCCTGGCCTCCAGCGGCGCCGAGATCGACGGCATGATCTCGGTCGCCTATGTGGGCTCGTCGGTGGCCGCGACCCTGCTGCGCAATCTCGGCGACAAGCGGATCAAGATGATCGGGATCGACGACGACCCCGAGGTCCTGAGGGCAATCGAAGACGGCTTCCTGGTCGGGACCATGTCGCAGAACCCCTACGGCCAGGCTTACCTGGGCTCCTGGGTGCTCGACAAGATCCGTCACGGCTGCACCGTCAAGGATGGCGCTCCGTTCCTGGTCGACTCGGGGACCTTCCTGATCACCGCAGACGGCGCCAACGTCGGCGACGTGCCCAGCACGGCGATTGCCGAATATGTCGAGAAGCGAGTCAACATCACCAACGAGCTGAAGGCATCGTTCGAGGCGAGCTACCTCAGCTGCCCGTAGCCTGATACGCCCGGCCTCTTCGGCCGGAAGGAATGCGCCAGCGTTGGGGTTGGCTACCGGGTCGGTTCCTCCCTCCCGGCGGCCAACCCCACCTGGCGAAGGACCAGGGGCCGTTGCCCGGAGAACCGGGTCGGTGGCCCGCCCCGGTGAGGAGTGGGATCTCCCGGAGACCGGCAACCTCCCCGGGGGGCCGACGCAGCATCAGGAGCGAGAGTGCGTAGACCCAATTTCATCACCATCTGGGACCGCGCCGGCCTGGCTGTGGTTGTGCTCAGTTCCTGGGCGGTCTTTGCCATCTTCGCCGAGGGTTTCACCTCGAAGTTCAATGTCTTCAGCGTGGGTCGCCTGGTTTCCATCCTCATCGTGGTGGGCCTGGCGCAGACGGTGGTAATGGGAATCGGCGACATCAACCTGTCGGTCGGCGCCGTCGGGGGCGTCGTAGCCATGTTCTTCGGGTGGCTGGTGGCGCCCACGCAGTTGGGCACCGCCGGCCTGGCGAGCGGGGCACCGCAGGACGTGACGGCTCTCCCCGGGTTGGGCATCAACTGGCAGTTCGCCTTCATCCTGGCCCTGCTTTTCGGGGCTGCGCTGGGATTCATCAACGGGTGGCTGATCGTCCGCTCCGGGCTCCACGGTTTCATCGTCACCTTGGGCACCATGGGGGTGTTCAGCGGGTCGATGTACATCATCACCAAGGTGAAGGCCTTCCGCAATCTCCCGGAAGGATTCCTCGGGTTCGGCAAGATGAAGTTCTTCGACCTCCTTTCCCCACTGGTCTTCATCATGCTGGGGGTCGTTGTCTTCCTCTTCTTCTTCCTGCGGAGCACGACCCCCGGCCGACAGATGCTTGCGAGCGGCGCCAATCGCCGGGCGGCGTTGGCGTCGGGCATCAACGTGAACCGGATTGTGATCTCGACCCACATGCTCTCGGCCGCTCTGGCCGGACTGGCCGGGATCATGCTGGCGGCGCGCATCGGGTCGGCCATCCCGACCATCGGCACCGGCGGCGGCGGCGATTGGCTGCTGCCCTCGTTCGCTGCCTCCGCCATCGGCGGGACTCTGTTCACCGGCGGTTCGGTGAACGTGGTCGGCACGATGTTCGGAGGCCTGCTCTTGGGAACGGTGGAGAACGGCTTGAACCTGCTCAGGGTTCCGGGCTTCTGGGTGCAGATGATCACCGGCCTCGTGCTTCTGCTGGCCGTGATCCTGGACCGCATCCGGGTCGTTGCCGTGGAGCGGAGTCGTATGGGAGCGGCGCAATGAGGCTGAACTTGAGGTCGGTGGTGCGGGCCGAGGCCTTCGTCCTCTTCATCGTGGTGCTCCTCGGGGCCACCGCGCTGTCGCTGGTCAGCAGCCAGTTCCTGCAGACGTTCAACATCTACGTGCTCCTCTACAACGTCGCTCTGTCGACTCTGGTGGCGTTCGGCCAGATGGTGGTGGTCGCCACCGGTGGCATGAACATCTCCCTGGGCGCCATCGGCGGCTTGTCGGCGGTGGTCGCGGCGATGCTCATGGAGTGGCACGGCTGGCCGCTGTGGTTGATCATCCCGGTGGTGCTGCTGGGCGGGACGCTGATGGGATTCATCAACGGCTTCCTGACGGTGAAGACCGGGATCAGCGCTTTCGTCATCACTCTCGCCATGGCCAGTGCTTATACGGGCGCCAGCATGGCGATCACCAACGCCAACCCCATCTACGGCATCTACGAGTCGGTGCGCTCGCTGGGGCAGGCACGAATCGGTGTCTTCCCCTGGCCGGCGGTGGCCACCATGGTGGTCATGGCGGGCCTGGCTACCTGGTTCCACCGGATGACTTCGGGTCGCCAGGTGCTCGCTCTCGGGGGCAACCGAACTGCCGCCGAGTTGACGGGTGTGCCCATTGGGCGCCGGGTCATCCAGGCCCACGTCATTTCGGGCTTGATCGCTTCCATCGCCGGTTTTCTCACCATGGCCCGGGTCCAAGCCGGGGCACCGACCATCGGCAACGCCTGGCTGCTCCCCGGCTTCGCCGCCATCGTCATCGGCGGGGTGCTGCTCGAGGGCGGGAAGATCACCATCGTCGGCGTGCTGTTGGGTGTGGCCATCCTGGAGTTGATCGCCAACGCCCTGGCCATCAGCCACACCGACCCGTTCTTCGTCACCTTGCTCCAGGGCGCTCTGGTCCTGGTGGCCGTGATCCTGGGGCAGGCGCGACGCCGGATGATGGCCAAGGGGCGCGTGAGGCCTCTGGGCGCTTTGCCGTCGACGGAACCGAGGGCGGAGTGATGGATCAGGAGCGAATGGTGCCGGAAGCACAGGATCAGGCCGGTAGCACTACCACGGCGACCCTTCCCCCGGGGAGGGAGGCCAACGGCCGTCCCCTACTCGAGATGCAGGGCATCAGAAAGGCCTTCCCGGGTGTGCAGGCGCTCGATGGAGCGGAACTGACCCTGAAAGCCGGGGAGATCCTGGCCCTGGTGGGGGAGAATGGAGCGGGCAAGTCGACGCTCATCAAGGTCCTGACCGGGCTGTACCAGCCGGAGGCCGGGGAGATCTTGATCGAAGGAATGGAGGTCAGGTTCCCCACCCCCCGTGACGCCATGAAGCACGGGATCGCCCACATGCCCCAGGAGCGCAACCTGATTCCCTACTTCAGTGTGGGCGAGAACATCATGCTGGAGTCGCTGCCTCGAGGCCGCTTCGGCCTGGTGGACTACGACCGCATCCATCGGGAGGCGCGCGGCTGGCTCGACATGCTCGAGGTGCAGGTCGAGTCGCGCGCCTCAGTGGACGATCTCAGCATCGCGCAACGCCAACTGGTCGAGATCGCCCGGGCCATCTCTCGGGAAGGGCGCATCCTGGTACTCGACGAGCCCACTGCGTCGCTGACGCCGCACGAGACCGAGACTCTCTTTGGTGTGCTGCGGCGCCTGCGCGACCAGGGAGTGGGCATCATCTTCGTCAGTCACAAGCTGGAAGAGGTCTTCGCCCTCTGCGACAACATCGTCGTTCTGCGCGACGGCAAGAACGCCGGGAACAAGACCGCCATCGCGGAGATCGATCGCGACGGGGTGGTCACCCGGATGGTCGGGCGGGCCCCGGTGACGCAAGAGCTGCCGGAGCGCACGGAGGGACGCGGCGGTCCCATCCTCGAGTTGCAGCACGTGAACACCTCGTCGGGGGGACGCGACATCAGCCTCACCTTGCATCAGGGAGAGATCGTGGGGCTGTACGGCCTGGTTGGGGCCGGTCGCACCGAGCTGGCCCGGGCCATCATCGGGATCGACAAGGTCACCGGAGGTCAGGTCCTGGTGAAGGGCAAGAAGGCCACTATTCGCAGCGTCAAGAGCGCGCTGGCTCGCCACCGCATCGGCTACGTCTCGGAGAACCGCAAGGAAGAGGGGCTCATCCAGATGCTCCCGCTCGTCTCCAACGTGTCGATCACCATCTGGCGCAAGCTGCAGAACCTCGTGGGGTGGATCAGCAGCCGGTTGGAGCGCAAAACGGTGCAGCCTTTCGTCGAGCGCCTGGAGATAAAGGCACCGTCGCTCAACACCGTGGTGGCCAGCCTGAGCGGCGGCAATCAGCAGAAGGTGAGTCTGGCCAAGTGGCTCGCCGCCGGGGTGGACGTGCTCATCATCGACGAGCCCACGGTGGGCATCGACGTCCGGACCAAGGCCAATCTGCACGAGCTGATCTGGGAACTGGTGCAGCGGGGACTCGGGATTCTGCTGATCTCGAGCGATATGCCGGAGATAGTCCGTCTCGCCGACCGAATCCTGGTCATGCGGCGCGGCGAGATCAAGGGCGAGATCGCCAACGACCACGACTACGAGAAGACCAGCGAGCTGATCATGGGGTTCATCCACTGACCGGGACCAGGTTCGCCCGATCCGTGCCCCGGATCCATGCCATCGGAGGTGCAGCATGCCCGTCAACTACCTGGATGTCGTAACCCTCGGAAGGACGAGGCTGTCGGTGGGCCGGCTCGGCTTCGGGATGGCGCCGCTCGGTGGCCTGTACTCGCCGGTCACCGACGAACAGGCGGCGTCGGTGCTGGCCCACACGTGGGACAAGGGCATCCGGTACTACGACGTCGCTCCTCTGTACGGGTACGGCCAGGCGGAGGTGCGTCTGGGCCGCATGCTGCAGCAGCACCCCCGCGACGAGTTCGTGATCAGCACCAAGGTGGGCCGCCTGCTCTACCCGCTGGAGGAGGTCTTGGCCCGTCCCGAACTGGATCGTGACTTCCAGCGGCTGGGCTCGGTGACGGGCATCGGCGGAGAGACCAGCGGCGAGGACCTGAACGACTGGTACTACCGCGGGGTTCCCGACGTCCGCCCGGTCTACGACTACAGCTACGACGCCGTCATGCGCTCCGTCGAGTCGAGCCTGGAGCGCACCGGGTTGTCGGGGCTGGACATCCTGTGGATCCACGATCCCGACAATCACTGGGAGCAGGCCATCGGCGGCGCCTATCCGGCACTGGCCGATCTACGGAGCCAGGGTGTGGTTTCGGCCATCGGTGCCGGCATGAACCAGTCCGAGATGCTCACTCGCTTCGCCCTCGAAGGCGACTTCGACGCGTTCATGCTTGCCGGCCGCTACACCCTGCTCGATCAGCGGGCCCTCGATGACTTGCTGCCCGTGTGCCTCGAGAAGGGCATCGCCATTGTGATCGCCGGCGTCATGAACAGCGGCCTGCTGGCCAATCCGACCCCGGACTCCCACTTCGACTACGGCCCGGCCTCCGAGGCAATGGAGTGGCTGGACAAGGCCTTGAAGCTCAAGGCGGTGTGCGAGCGCAATGGGGTCCCGCTGCGGGCGGCCGCCCTCCAGTTCGTTCACGCTCACCCGGCCGTCGCCACGGTGGTGGCCGGCGTCAGGACCATTGCCCATGTCGACGACACCATCGAGAAGATGCAGGTCGAGATCCCCGATTACCTCTGGGATGAGCTGAAGGCAGAAGGGCTCCTGCATCCCGAGGCACCGACGCCGAAGCTCGGCAAGTAGCAGGGAGGACGAGGCGTGGCCGTCACCGTAGATTCCCACCACCACTTCTGGGACACCACCAGGGGAGTGTTCGACTACTACTGGATGACCGACGACCTGGCCGCCATCAAGGGCGTGCGGGCACCGGAGCATCTGCGGCCCTGGCTGCAGATGAAGGGCATCGATCGCACGGTGGTGGTGCAGACCATTCCCAGCGTTCCCGAGACGGAGCTCTTCCTGGAGACGGCCGCGGCCACGGACTTCGTGGCCGGCATCGTGGGTTGGGTCGACCTGGTGGACCCGGCAGTGGGGGAGACCCTGGCCCGGCTTCAGGCACGGCCCGACGGGAAGTACCTGGCCGGCATCCGCCATCAGGTGCACGACGAGGCTGATGCCGAGTGGCTGCTCCGGCCCGAGGTGCAGCGCGGCGTGTCGGAGGTCGGCAAGGCCGGGCTCACCTACGACGTCCTGGTTCGGTCTCGCGAGCTCCCCTGCGGCCTGGCCACCGTGCAGGCGCATCCCGACATGCGTTTCGTGGTCGACCACATCGCCAAGCCGAATATCAAGGAGAGCGAGATCGAGCCCTGGGCGTCGCGTATGCGGCCGCTGGCCGACTACCCCAACGTCTGGGTGAAGGTTTCGGGGATGATCACCGAGGCCGACTGGAACCGCTGGGAGCCCGAGGACCTGGTGCCCTACGTGAGCCGGCTCCTCGAGTGGTTCGGCCCGAAGCGCCTGATGTTCGGCTCGGACTGGCCGGTGTGCGAGCTGGCCGGCACCTACGACCGGGTCTACGACGCGGCGGTGTTCGCCCTGGGCGACCTCGGCGCCGACGAACGGGCCGCCATCTTCGGAGGCAATGCCGTCGAGGCGTATCTGCTGAGCGTCACGGATTGAGGCTGCGATGAGCCGGCATCATTTCGGCGCCCGCCTGCACGACTACGCCGAGCGCGGCTACCGGACTCTGGCGCTTGAGAACTCCCTCATCCGGGTCGAAGTGCTGGCGGACAAGGGAAGCGACATCAGCAGCTTCCTGCACAAGCCGTCGGACACGGACTTCATGTGGCATCGGCCCGGGGGGCTGCGGGCAGCCCCACTCGAGAGCACCCCGCGCGGGGTGGACGAGTTCGTCTTCGTCGACGGGTACGAGGGCGGATGGCAAGAGTGCTTCCCCAACGGCGGGCAGAGCGTTCGGTACAAGGGGGCGGAGCTTCCTTTCCACGGCGAGCTGCTCACCGTGCCGTTCGAGGTGGAGGTGATCGCGGACACGCCGGAGGTGGTGTCGGTTCGCCTGTCCGCCGAGACGATGCGCACCCCGTTCCGGCTGGAGAAGACCCTGTCGCTGCGAGCCGAGTCGCCGGTGCTGGAGATCGGCGAGCGGCTCGCCAACCTGGCCGATGAGCCCCTGGAAGTGATGTGGGGACACCATCCGGCGTTCGGGCCGCCGTTCGTCGATGACTCGTGCCGGATCGACCTGCCCTCCTGCCGCGGAACCACGGAGCGCTCCGAGCCCTGGCCGGGGACCGAGCTGGAGTTCGCCGTGCCCTTCAACTGGCCGATGGCGCCCCGCCGGGACGGCACCCTCCGGGATCTCAGCGTCGTGCCCGGTCCCGAATCGAAGGTCGCCGATTGGGTCCGGCTCTACGACCTGGCCGACGGCTGGTACGGGGTCACCAACGGGCGGCGCCGGGTGGGCTTCGGTCTCCGCTGGGACGCCGGCCTCTTCCCCCATCTGTGGTTCTGGCATGTCTTCGGCGGCATGCCGGGGTATCCCTGGTACGGGCGCAACTACAACTTCGCCCTGGAGCCCTGGACGTCGTACCCCGACGGAGGCCTGCTGCGCGCCATCGAGAACGGCTCTGCCAGGGTGATCGGCCCCGAGGAGACGGTCGAGACCAGAATGCTGGCGGTCGCCTACGACGGGGTCGAGCGAATCGCCGGGATCTCGGAGAGCGGGGCCATACGGTGAAGTCACTCGCCGGGATCCTCGCGCCGATCAGCACGCCCTTCCGGGAGGACGAAGAGGTCGACTTCGCCGCCCTCGAGGAGAACCTGGCGGCCTACGCGCGATCGGGCATCCTCGGCTACTTGGCGCTCGGATCCAACGGCGAGAGCAAGAGCCTCACCGAGGAGGAGAAGGTGGCGGTGCTGCGCACCATCGTGGCCGGGCGAGCGCCGGGCCAGGTGGTGATGGCGGGGGCGGCCTACGAGGCGCAGCGCGACACCGAGCGCTTCTTCGTTGCGGCGGCCGAAGCGGGTGCCGACTTCGGGCTGCTGCTCTCGCCCTCCTACTTCCGCAAGCAGATGACCGACGAGGTCCTCTTCCGCTACTTCACGACCACCGCCGATCGTGCCCCTCTCCCCCTGCTGGTCTACAACGCGCCGGGCTTCACCGGCGTGTCGCTGTCGCCGGCTCTGGTGGAGCGCCTGGCCGCACATCCCAACATCATCGGCATGAAGGACAGCGCCCCGTCGGGCATCGAGGCCTTCCTGGCGCTGGAGAGCCGCAGCTTCCATGTACTCGCCGGGTCGGTGAACTTCCTCTTCCCGGCGATGATGGGTGGCTCGCTGGGGGGCACCGTCTCCCTGGCCAACGCGTTCCCCGAGCTCGCCCAGCGTCTCTACCACTACGGCGTGGAGCGCGACCTGGTGGCCGGGCCTCCCTACCAGGACTTCTGCCGGCGCCTGAACGAGGCCATTTCGGGGGCCTACGGGGTTCCGGGGGTGAAGGCGGCGATGAGCCTCGCCGGGCTCAAGGGAGGACTGCCCCGCCGTCCGCTGCTCCCCCTGGTCCCCGAGCAGTTGCGTTCGCTGCAGGAAGCGCTGGCGGCCGAGGGAGTCATCGATGGGTGAGAACATCCTGGCCGTCGATGTGGGAACGGGTCGGTTCAAGCTGGCCGTCTTCGACCCTTCACTCCGCCGGTTGTGCCAGGTAGTGCATCCCTACCCCGTGAACGTCTACGGCCGGGTGTTCGCCGACATCGAGCCGGAGAGATGGTGGGAAGCCCTGCGCCGCTCCTGTGCAGAGGTCGGCGAGCATCTGGGCGGCGTCGGCGTGATCTCGCTGGCGGTGACCACCCCGGGCCTCACTCCTATGACCGCCGACGGCACCGCCCTCGGCCCGGCCATCCTCGTCTTCGACGGACGGTCGCACGCCCAGGCCCGTTGGATTCAGGAGCGCGTCGGCACCGAGTTGCTGTTGCAGGAAACCTGCAACCTGCCGGTGTCCGGAGGTTCCTCGCTCTGTTCGATCCTCTGGGTCAAGGAGATGCAGCCCGAAGTCTGGGGGGCCGCCTCCATGTTCGGCCACACCAACACCTACATGGTGAAGCGGCTCACCGGGGATTGGGCCATCGACCCGTCCACGGTGTCGATCACCGGCCTCTACAACACGGCGCGCGACGACCTCACCTGGAATCAGAAGGTCCTCGAGATCGCCGGAATCCCGGAACGCCTCCTGCCCCCGCTGCGACGGTCCCATGAGCCCGTGGGTCGGCTTCGGCCCGAGGTGGCCCGCGAACTGGGTCTGCCCGAGGAATGCGCGGTGCTGGCGGGGGGCAACGATGCGGTCCTCGCCGCCTTCTCCGGAGGAGTAACTGAGCCGGGGCAGATCGCCAGCGTGGTCGGCACCGTCGAGATCACCTCGGTTTGCGTCGATCACCCGGTCGCGTCGCAGAACTTCAACCTGCGCTGCCACGTGGTGCCGAAGCGCTGGCTGACCCTCTTCGTGCTCAACGCCGGCGGGAAGTCGTTTGAGTGGTTCAAGTCGGTCTTCTGCTCCGAGATGACCGACCGGGACTTCTACGGTGAGTACCTGCCGGGGGTCGTCCGCCGCTTCTTCGCTTCGCCGGATCTCGACGCGTCCGAGCGCCACCTGCCCGGGTACGGGCCTTTCCTCGGTGGCTCCCGCTACAGCGTCGAACAGCAGACGGGGTCTTTCACCGGGCTGGACCTGGAGACGACGCGGGACGAGATGCTGCTCGCCCTTCTGCGCGGCAACGCCGCCTACTCGGGGTCGCACCTGCGGGAGGTCGCCCGCCAGGTGAGCCTGGGCCGGAGGGTGATGGTGTCCGGCACGGGAGCCCGGGCCGAGGAGTACGCCCGGGTGCGGCAGCGCTGGTTCGGCGACTACGAGTACCTCTACCAGGAGCAATCGTCGCTGCTGGGGGCGGCCATGCTCGGCGCCTGCCATCTGAGCGGCACAGAGCCCGTCGGCCCCGTAATGGAGCCCATCCAGCGCGGCGGACCACACGAATGAACGAGGTGACCGACATGAACCTGAGCCCCATCGACCGCCTGCAGGCGACCAATCCCCATGCGGAAATCTGGTGGGACTCCTCGCCGCTGGTCTTCGACGCCTGGCGCGACGAGATGGTGGCCGGCACCCCCGAGGGTGGCCGGGCCGAGATGCGTGGCCAACTCGACAGGCTGAACGAGTTCGGCAATGGGCGCCCCGGAGCGTTCCGGGGCTGCACCACCAATCCACCCCTGTCCCTGACCGCGGTGAAGCAGGCTCCGGAGCGCTGGAATCCGCGCCTCGACGCCTTGATCGCAGAGAACCCCGGGCGCGACGCCAAGGCGCTGGCCTGGATGCTCTACAAGGAGGTGATCCAGCGCGGGGCCGAGGTCTTCTACCCGCTCTGGGAGGCCTCCGCCGGACGCTACGGCTACGTGTCGGGCCAGCTCGACCCGCGCCTCTTCACGGAGACCGACGAAATGATTTCCCAGGCCCGGGAGCTGCGCGCCCTGGCGCCGAACGTCATGGTCAAGGTCCCGGCCAGCACCCAGGGGGTGGGGGTGATCCGGACGCTGACATCGGAAGCGATCCCCACCAACACCACCACCTGTTTCACCGTCCCTCAGGTGATGGCGGTGGCTCGGGCGGCGGTCGAGGGTCTGGCTCTGGCCGCCGAGAACAAGGTGGACACGAGCAAGTGGCGGGCGGTCATCACCCTGATGCTCGCCCGGCTCACCGAGCGGCCCATCGTCGACGAGCAGGCGCGCTACTACGGTATAGACCTGACCCCCGCCGACAAGAAGTGGTTCGGGCTGGCGGTGTTCAAGCGGTCGTATCGCTTGCTCGCCGACGGGGGTTTCCCCAGCAAGCTGCTCCTTTGCTCGGTGCGTCCCGGGCCGCTGGTCGCCGGACGAACGGCCTTCTGGGACGTCGAAGAGGTGGCGGGCGGCAACATCGTCTACACACTGCCCCCCTACGGCCTGACGCCGCTCTTCCGGATGGGCGATTCCCTCGACTTCCGCCCCGAGGCAATCGATCAGGAAGTGCCGGCGGCTTCGCTGGAGCGCATTCTGCGGCTCCCGTACGGGCTGCAGTCCTATGAGCCGCACGGCATGTCGGTCGACCAGTTCAATGACCATCCGGCGACCGCGTTCACCGTGGCCGAGTTCTCCAATTCTGCGTCCGGGCTGGAGGACTACGTCGCTGGGAGGATGGCCGCGCCCCGCTCATGACCACCGGAGCGACGAGGGAGATGGTCGGGGCGGCCTTCGCCGGCCGCTACGCCATCCCGGCGTTCAATGTGTTCGACGACTTCAGCATGCGCGCCGTCCTGCAGGCCGCCGCGGAACTCGACTCCCCGGTGATCATCCAGGTGTCCGTGAAGACGGTGAGATCGCTCGGGGCGGCGTACCTGCGTGCCCTGTTCCTGGCACGGGCCCGGGAGGTCTCCGTGCCCGCCGCCCTGCATCTCGACCACTGCCCCGAACGGGCGGTGATCACCGCCGCTTTGGAAGCCGGGTTCGACTCCTTGCTCTTCGATGCCTCGGATCGCAGCTACGACGCGGCGCTGGTCGAGACGCGTGAGGTGGTGGAGCAGGCCCGAGGCTTCGGAGCGGCGGTGGAAAGCGAGATCGAAGGCATCAGGGGCGTGGAGGACGGCGTCGGCTCGGAGGAAGAAGGTGGCAGGTACTCCGTCAGCCGGGTGGGCCGATTCGTGGCGGCCACCGGCGTCGACTTTTTTGCCCCGGCGATCGGGACGGCTCACGGGCGCTACTCGGCCGCTCCGCGCCTCAGCCCGGAGCGAATCAATGCTCTGGTGGAAGCTACCGGCATCCCCCAGGTGCTTCATGGGGGCACGGGTCTGGCAGCGGTCGACTTCGCCGACCTCGTGGGCCGGGGCTGTGCCAAGGTCAATGTGTCCACCGCCATCAAGGAGGGCTACCTCAGGGGGGGTTACGGCGAGTTGCGGAACGCGGCGGAGAAGGACCACTGGGATCCGCCGCGCTTCTTCGCCGCGGCGACAGAAGCCGCCACAGAAGCGGCGCGCACTCACATCAGGATGCTGGGATCGGCGGGGAAGGCGGCTTGACCGGGGCGCTCCTCTTCGACTGCGACGGCGTCCTCGCCGAGACCGAGCGAGACGGTCATCTGGTGGCCTTCAATAGCCTTTTCGGCGAGGTCGGCCTGGACCTGCGTTGGTCGGCTCAGGAGTATGCCGGCCTGCTCCGCATCGCCGGCGGCAAGGAGCGGCTGCTCTCCCTCTTCGCCGACGAGGCCTGGGTATCTCGCCACGGCCTGCCCGGGGATCGGCGCGGCCAGGAGCGGCTGGTGGCCCTCTGGCACCGCCGCAAGACGGAGATCTTCCTGGAACTCGTCGGAAGCGGCGCGCTTCCCGCTCGTCCCGGTGTGGCGCGGCTGGCGGTGGAGGCCCGGGAGGCGGGCTGGGACGTTGCGGTCGCTTCGACGGCGGCCACGGCCTCGGTGCGCGCCATAGCGCACCACGTGTTTCCTCCGGCGCTGGCCGAGGTCGTGCGGGTGTTCGCCGGTGACGTCGTGCCGGCCAAGAAGCCGGCCCCCGATATCTACACCCATGCCCTGGCCGAGTTGGGGCACTCGCCCGCCCGGGCTTGCATCATCGAGGACTCCCGGCAGGGCCTACGGGCGGCGCATGCCGCGCGCGGTGCCGTCATCGTGACTCCCAGCGAGTTCAACCTGGGCGACGACTTCCCCGAAGCGGCGCTGGTTGTGGACTGCCTGGGAGACGAGGCCCGCCCGTTGCGAGTGCTGGCCTCCCGGCTGGCGCGCCCGCCGGGATCCATGGTTACCGTGGAAACCTGCGAGACCGTGATGGCGGTTGATCGCGGGACGAAGCAGTGAGAGGGCGATCGGGAAGGCCGTCCTACCGATGGGGCGGCAGTCGGCAGCCGCACGCTGCCCGGCGACGGTGATCCGAGAGTCGGAGGTGACCGAAGTTGACTGAACGAGGCCCGTTCCGGCTCGATGGCCGGGTGGCTGCCGTGACCGGCGGCGGATCGGGCATCGGGCGCGCCATTGTGCTGCGACTGGCCCGGCAGGGTGCCCTGGTGGCTGTGCTCGATCAGGACGCTGCGGCCGGGAATGGGGCCGCGGAGGAGGCGGCACGACTTGGCGGGACGGCGGAGGCCTTCACCTGTGACGTGTCCCGGGCAGCCGAGGTCGATGGCGCCTTCGCCAACGTCGCGGAGCGCTTCGGCCGCCTGGACATCCTGGTGAACTGCGCCGGGATTGGGCAGGTGGCGACGATCGCCGGAACCTCGGAAGCCGATCTCGATCGCCTCTACGCAGTCAATGTCAAGGGGACCTTCCTGTGCACCCGGGCCGCTCTTCCCCGGCTCATCGCCGGCGGCGGTGGGGTGGTGCTGAACCTGAGCTCCATCGCCGCGCTGATCGGGGTGGCGGAGCGTTTCGGCTACTCGGTGACGAAGGGCGCCGTGCTCGCCCTGACGAAGTCGGTGGCCATCGATTTCCTGAGCCAGAACGTGCGGTGCAACTGCATCTGCCCTGCCCGGGTGCACACGCCCTTCGTGGACAAGTTCGTGCGGGAGAACTACCCGGGGCGGGAGGATGAGGTCAAGGCCTCGCTGGCCGCCTACCAGCCCGTGGGGCGCATGGCCGAACCCGAGGAGGTGGCCGACCTCGCCGTCTACCTGTGCAGCGACGAGGCGGCCTTCATCACGGGGCAGGCGGTGCCCTTCGACGGCGGGGTGCTTCTCGTATGAGTGCCGGGCCGCTACGGCTCTTTCGTTTCGGTCCGCCGGGCGAGGAGCGCCCGGGAGCCGAATGGCGGCGGGAGCGCCTGGATGTTTCCGGCTTCGGTGAGGACTACGACGAAGGCTTCTTCGCCCGGGAAGGCGTCGCCGGCCTGCGCCGCCGGCTTGAAGCAACCGGGGCCGCACTCCCGCGGGTGCCCACCGGGGTGCGCCTGGGCCCGCCGATCTGCCGACCGAGCAAGATCATCTGTGTCGGGCTCAACTACCGGGACCATGCGCGGGAGACCGGTGCCGCTGTGCCTGCCGAGCCGGTGCTCTTCTGCAAGGCCACCACGGCCATCTCCGGGCCTTTCGACCCCCTGGTCCTGCCGCGGGAGGCCACCAAGGTGGACTGGGAGGTCGAGCTGGGTGTGGTGGTGGGCCGCCGGGCGCGCTATGTGGCGCCCGGGGAGGCCGCCGGTCACATCGCGGGTTACCTGCTCCACAATGACTACTCCGAGCGAGCCTTCCAGCTCGAGCGCGGCGGCCAGTGGGTCAAGGGCAAGAGCTGCGACACCTTCGCCCCGCTCGGGCCGTGGCTCGTCCCGGCCGACGACGTCGCCGACCCGAGCGCCCTGGCGATGTGGCTGTCCGTCAACGGGGAACTCCGGCAGAGAGGTACCACGGCCGACATGGTCTTCGGTCCGGCCTTCCTGGTGGCCTACATCAGCCGGTTCATGACCCTGCTGCCGGGAGACCTCATCAGCACCGGCACCCCTGCGGGGGTGGGTCTGGGCATGAGCCCTCCCGTCTATCTGCAGGCGGGTGATGTTATCGAGTGCGGCATTGAGGGACTGGGGGAGATGCGGCAGGTCGCGGTCGAAGAGGAGGCGCCATGAAGCGAGTCGGAGCGATCCTGGGCCTGAAGCCCGAGGCCTACGAGGAGTACAGCCGGTACCACCGGAAGATCTGGCCCGAGAT
This sequence comes from Actinomycetota bacterium, assembly GCA_016870535.1. Lineage (GTDB taxonomy): Bacteria > Actinomycetota > Acidimicrobiia > Spongiisociales > UBA11373 > VGBK01. Next base: position 18,421 of record VGBK01000009.1, read on the forward strand.
CGAAGCGGCCATTCGCGAGGCCGGCATCACCAACTACTCCATCTATCACTTCCGGGGCACGATGTTCGCCTACTTCGAGTACGCCGGCCCGGAGGGGGAATACAAAGAGAGGATGCAGCGCCTCGACTCCGCACCGCGCATGCAGGAGTGGTACGGGATCATGCGGCAGTTCCAGGTGCCCGTCGAGGGGCGGCAACCGGGGGAGTGGTGGGCCGCCATGGAGGAAGTCTTCCACCAGGACTGACACCACCCGCGCCGCGACGCTCCGCCGGCGCGCCTCACCCCTCCAGGGCGATGAGCGCCGCTCCGTAGGCTCCCGTCAGTTGCGGGTGCGGGGGCAGGATCACGGCCATCCCGGTCGCCTCTTCCATCATGGCCCGCACTCCGGGGTTCAGGGCCACGCCGCCCGAGAGGATGAGCGGCGGGCCGAGGCCCACGGTGCGGGCCATGGCCACGATGCGCCCCACCAGGGAGCGGTGCAAGCCGCGGATGATGGCGTCGAGGTCGGCCCCCCGGCCGATCAGGGAGATGATCTCTGATTCGGCGAAGACGGTGCAGGTGGAGGAGATGGGCTCCTCGGCGGTGGCGCCCAGGGCTCGGGGACCCAGATCCGCGACGGCGACGCCGAGGCGGCCGGCGGTGTGCTCCAGGAAGCGGCCGGTGCCGGCGGCGCACTTGTCGTTCATGGCGAAGTCGATGGGGCGGCCTTCCTCGCCGATGCGGATGGCCTTGGCGTCCTGGCCCCCGATGTCCACCAGGGTCCCGCCGTGCCCCAGTGCCCCGAAGACCCCCCGGGCATGGCAGGTGATCTCTGTGACGCGCCGCGCCGCCCCGCGCACCAACTGCCGTCCGTAGCCGGTGGCCACCACGGGAGGCGGCTCGACCGGTCCCAGATCGCCCACCAGGGCGGTGATGAGGCCGGCGGCCTGCTCCTCGAGGCGGGGATGGGTCGCCTCCAGCCGGGAAGCCAGCAGGGCTCCGGTCTCGTCGACGGCTACCACCTTGCAGGTGGTGGACCCGGCATCGACCCCGATGGCGGCGGCGCCGGTCATCCGCCCAGCATCTCCACGAAGGCCTCCAGGCGGCTTGCGGCCTGCTCCTCGGAGAAGGAGCGCGGGTCGTTGTGATCGGCTTCGAGCAGCAGCGCCGGCACCCCGGTCTGGTTGACCAGGCCGTCGCGCTGGTCGATCTGGCCCAGTGAGTAGGGCTTGCAGGAGCGGTCGGAGTGCAGGATGACCCCGTCGGCGGAGAAGTCGTCCACCATGCCGCGCATCGCTTCGAGCTTCTGCCCGGCGGAGCGGTTGAGGATGGGATGCAGGTAGACCCGGGCCATCGACTCGAAGGGATGCAACGGGTCCATCAGCGGGGCCAGTTCCCCCCAGGCATGGGCGTAGGTGGAGGCCACCACGTTCACCCCGCGGGCGGCCAGCCACTGCGACAGGGGCCCGATGCGGTACCAGATGGGCAGGTTGTCCCAGAGCACGCGGTAGCGCTCTTCGCGGACGGCGCCGATGCCGGCCGCTATGCGCCGGTCGATCTCGGCGAGCAGCCCCCGGTAGTAGTCGGTGGTCGCTTGCTCCCCGCGCAGGTCCACGATGGGCCCGAGGTGGGTGAAGGCGTCGAACGCGGTGAGGGGGGAAGGGCGGTGCCGGGCTCGCTCCAGGATCTCCAGCCAGGTCTCGCTGGCCTCCTTGGCGCGGGCGACGATCGCGGTGAACTCCTGTTCCGAAAAGGGCCGGCCGGCCACCCGCTCCGCGACGGGGACGATCTCCTCCAGTTGACGGCGGACGTAGGCCACCTCGTGGGGCTGCGGCTGCGGCCCGTACTGGAAGGGGGTGTCCACCAGCACCAGGGGGCAGCCGAAGTGGTCGGCCAGCACGCGGTACCAGTAGAGCACCGTCTGGCAGATGTTGGTGCAGCAGAGGAGTAGGTCGGGGCGGGGCAGGCGGCCCACCGGGGTCTCCCCGGAGAGCAGGGCCCCGAGGTCGGTGCGGGCGTAGGAGCAGATGTCGCGCGAGTAGCCGGCGTCCTCGGCCACCTCGCACAGGTGCTGCGCCCGGCGCCGGGCGCCGCACAGGGCGGCGTGGTTCTCCGGGTAGATGACGAAGAACCCGAGGGTGAGCAGGATCTCGGTGGAGGCCCCACTGGTCACCCAGGCCACGGGACGCACCCCGGAGGCGTGGCGGCCCTCCAGATAGTGGCCCGACATCATCTCCTTCATGCGGGCGATGCTGCGCAGCGGCGGCTCCAGAGGACGGTCGGGACCGGATCGGAGGGAATCCAGGCGCCGCTCGTCCCGGCGGCGCTGCAGGCGGAGCAGCGGGCGTCCCGCCAGCCGGTAGCCCAGCAGATGCCCCAGGCGGCTCATCGGAGCGTCTCCACGAAGGCCTCCAGACGGGTGAGGGTCTGCTGGGTGAGGCTGCCGGTCAGTTCGACCTCGACGTGTAGCACGGGAAGCCCGGCGGCAGAGAGGTGCCGGCGGAGCAGCGGCACGTCGAACAACTCCGGCTCGCAGAACTTCGGGTCGTAGATCACCAGGCCGCGGGCGCCGGCGGCTCCCATCTGCTCCCGCAGGTGACGGGCGCGGGCGGCGATGGGATCCCCCCGCGTCGGATCGGGGGGACCGCCCAGCAGCCGAGTGGCGAGGCGCGTGTGCGGGTCGCCCCCGTCCTGGAGCGGGTAGACGCGCCGCCGGCCGCTCGCCAGGTCGTCGGCCACCACCCGGGCTCCCATGGCGGACAGGTGGTCGAAGAGGTCGAGGGGCTCGGCCACGATTCCCGACAGCATCACGGGCACGCCACCGGGAGGATCCCCGGCGGCGAGGGACCCGGCAAGAGCCACGAAGTCCTCGGCGGGAAGGAACTCCCGGGAGCGCACGACGGTGTAGAACTCGCGGTCGGTGACCGCCAGGCCTTCCCGGCGGGCGTAGAGGTCGGCCAACGCCCGGTCGGCGGCGTCCTCCGCGGCGAAGGCCGCCTCCCAGTCGGCCGGGGCGGGGACCCTTCCCGAGATGGCCGCCAGCGCCTCGCCCAGTCGGCGCAGCTCGGCCACCAGGAACTCGTGATCGACCGGCCGGCGGCTGCGGGGCAGGTAGAGGGTGAGGACCGGCGGGGTGGGCCGCACGAAGTCGCCGAGCACCGACCCCATGCCCTGGAGGGCGTCGCAGGTGTGGGGGACGAGGATGGCGTCCACGCCGTCGAGGCCTCCCCGGAGCAGAAACGAGGTGGCCCGCACCACGATGTCGCAGGTGTACGCCTGGAAGTGCCGGCCGCCTTCATCCCGAGGGACGCCCGGGGGCCCCCAGACCTCGACGGGATGGAACCCGTGGGCCCGCAGCAGGGCGCGCGGGTAGTGGTAGGGGAGCACGGCCGCCACGCGGCGACCGGCGGCTTGCACCCGCGCCACCACCTCGGCGCGGGTGGGGCACCTGAGGCTGTTGGTCATCCGGCCCATTCTCCCCGATCAGAGCGTCTCGCGCGGGCGGGTCGCCTCGCCGGCGAGCGGCGATTCCCGCGTCGGCGCGGCCGGCGCGCCGCACCGTCGTTCCTCGTCCGCCCAGAGCTCGAGCACGCGACGCGACGGGTGGCGGGGCTCCCAGCCCAGGACTTGACGCGCCCGCCGGGTATCGGCGAGCCAGGGATGGCGGATGAGCTCCATGCCGCCCGACGGCGATCGATGCTGCAGGCGCAGGGCCCACGAGGCGTCGGCCAGCGAGCGCAGCAGCCGGGAGGGCAGGGGCACGGGATGGCTTCCGCAGAGCCGGATGGCTTCTCTCCAGCGGATCGTCCCGGAGCCGGCCAGGTTGAAGATCCCCGCCGCCCGCTGCTCCACGACGGCGAGCCCGGCGCTGCCGAGATCGTCGGCCGCCAGGAACTGCATCTCGGGATCGGCGCCCGCGACCACGGGGAGACGCTTCATGGCGAGCAGTTCGGCGACGAAGTTGACCGCCCCCGGCCCGAGCACGATGCAGGGCCGCAGCACGGTCACCTTGAGCGCGGGGTGCGTTGCCGCGTACGTGGCGAGGTACCGCTCCACCTCGGCCTTGTGTTCCCCGTAGCGGAATCCGGGCGTCGGGCGAAGCGGATCGGTCTCCGGGTGCGGTGCGGCCTCGCCGGGGCGGGCCCCGTACACGGTGGTGCTGCTCGGGTAGACGAATTGTGCGGCTCCGGCCGCGCCGGCATGTTCGAGCAGGGCGACGGCGGCCTCTACGTTCAGGGCGCGGTCGACCCCGGGATCTCGCGAAGGCTTGAGGTGGAAGGCGAAGTGCAGGACGGTGTCGATGCCGTCGAGGAGGCCGGGGTCGGGGCGGCGGAGGTCGGCGCGCTCGAAGCGGAAGCGCGGATCCGTGGGCGGATGGGCCATGGGGCGCAGGTCGACCCCGACCACCGACTGCACCTCGGGCAAGCCCGCGAGGAGGCGGTGGACCATCATCCCGCCGAGGAACCCGGCCGCTCCGGTCACCAGCAAGCGGCACGGGGGCGTGGCCCCAGGGCGAGCAGCAGCGCAGGGTCCCACTGGGGCCACCCTAGCCAAGGAGCCGACTGGGCCCGTCCCGGGGTGCCGGCAGGCGGGGCGATTCCCAGGGCGCGGCACGGGGCAGCCCACGCGCTCGGCGTTTAGGCGCGGGCCCGGCTCGCTAGCCTCTGCCAAGGCTGTGAGTACGGCCTCGTCCACCACCTCTGGGAAGGGAGAGCGCCCGATGAAGATCGCCGCCGTGTCGGAAGACGGCCGCACCATCGCCCAGCACTTCGGCCGGGCTCCCTACTACGTAGTGGTCGCGGTGGAGGGGGGTGAGGTCGTCCTGCGGGAGACGCGAGCCAAGGTGGGCCATCGCGACTTCGCCGGAGGCATCGATCCCGGCCCGGTGGCCAAGCATCGCGCCATGGCCGACGCCATCGGCGACTGCGCTGCTCTGCTCGCCGGCGGCATGGGCAGCGGGGCCTTCACCTCTCTGCAGGCGGCCGGCATCGAGCCGGTGCTCACCGACGAAGCAGACATCGAGACGGCGGCCCTGCGGTATGCCGCGGGCGACCTGCCCAACCTGGCCGACCGCCTCCACCACGGCCGGGGCGAGCACCACTACGGGCATGGCCACAGCGGCTGACGACGCGGCCGGTTCGGGACGAGCGTCCCCGCCTTCCTTCTGCGTTGTCGGGGTAGTGCACAGCCCCTTCCTTTCCCCCGCCGGGGCTCCTATCCAGCCTTACTGCGCCGGGCCCGATGCCGTCGGCAGGGTGGAGGTCTTCGAGGAGTACGCCGCCGGGCTGGAGGACCTCGACGGCTTCGAGCGCATCTGGGTGCTGTCGTGGTTCCATCGGGCGGGGGCGGCGCGTCTCAGAGTGATCCCCTACCTGGATAGCGAGGAGCGAGGCGTGTTCGCCACCCGGGCGCCGGCCCGGCCCAATCCGATCGGCATCTCGGCGGTTCGCCTGCTGCGGCGCGAGGGGCGGTGGCTCCACGTAGCCGAACTCGACCTCGTCGACGGCACGCCCGTCCTCGACCTGAAGCCCTATGCCACCGCTTTCGACTCATATCCCGGCAGCCGCCAGGGCTGGCTCGAGAATCGGGGAGCCGGCGGTGGCCCGGCCGACGATCGGTTCACCGCCGGTTCATAGAGGTCCGGCGGCGCGGTTTCCTTCCGGCGCCGCCATCGGCCAGAATCGCGGGCAGCAACTCCGGAGGTAGCAGCATGCGGGTGCTGGTAGTGGCGGCGAGCAAGCACGGGTCCACGGCTGAGATTGCCACGGCGCTGGGCGAGGCGCTCGCCCGGCGGGGCCTCAGCGCCACCGTTGCCGACGCCGCCGACGCGGGCGACATCGAGGAATACGAAGCCGTGGTGCTCGGCAGTGCCGTGTACGCCGGGCGCTGGCAGAAGGCGGCGCGCGAACTGGCCGAGCGGCACGGGGACTTTCTGGTGAAGCACCCGCTGTGGCTGTTCTCCAGCGGGCCCGTGGGGGATCCGCTGAAGCCGGAGGAGGACCCGGTGGACGTGGCCCAGATAATGGCCATCGTCGGGGCTCGGGAGCATCGCGTCTTCGCCGGCCGGGTCGACAAGAGCCGGCTCAACCTGGCCGAGAAGGCGATCGTGAAGGCGCTGAAGGTGCCCGAAGGCGACTGGCGCGACTTCGGGGCGGTCGCCGCCTGGGGGAACGAGATCGCCGATGCCTTGCTGGGAGGCGGTGCCGGGTAGCCGCCGGCGAGGACTCCCCGTGTCAGCGGCCGCGGCGCCGCTGTAGCGCTCGCCCGGCGCCGGTGCCCGCGGCCAGGACGCCCAACCCGGCGGTGAGGACCAGGGCGAGCATGGTCAGGATGCTGGTCAAGGTTGCCACGCTCCTCTGACGCCCGAGTGCGGGCCGGCGGTTCCCGGCGTGCCCGCCTGGCTCCGGGGGTTCAGTCCGCCGTCACCAGGCCGTAGCCGAGACCGAAGACGGCCCGAATGATCCGAGCCCCGGCCACAGACCCTATCCGGAGGCTTCGCGAGGCTTCCGCCGGGGGCAGCAGCGCCGTAGAGCGCCGCCCCAGCGGCGTGCCGTCCAGGTCGGCCTGCCCCTCCCGCACGGAGAGAAGGCCCCCCTCGCCCGGTCCTATCGCCCAGTTCAGGTCCGCCCCGGGCTCCAGGGCGGTGTCGGTGAAGCGGCGGACGTCGCAGTGGACCGGGAGGGGGGAGAGAGGGCCCACCATCTCCCGGGTGACCACGCCCGATCCTTCCGAGTAGACGGGCATGTCCTCCCGGCGCAGGACCTCGAAGCTGGTCTGCTCGGGTATGGGACTGGTGGTGGCCACCAGGATGTAGATCTCGGCATCCACCTCGCCGTGGTTCCACTCCTGGTGGATCATGCCGCGCCGGCCTTCGGTGAAGCGGGCCAGGGCGCCCTCCGGCACGTGGCCGGCGATGCGGTTGAGGGCGTCGTCGTGGTCGAAGGTGCCCCGCTCCAGGTAGAAGAGGCGCTCGTGATGACGGTGGGGGTGATGGCCGATCCCCAGGCCGGCCTCGATGATCGAGTCGTGCACCGTGACCAGGGGGCCGCAGGCTCGCACCCGGGTGAAGGGGCCGATGGACTCGATGGCCACGAGGCCCGGTGTGCCGAATTGGGCCTCGCCGAGCACGGCGTGGTCCTCGGGGGCCAGGACTATGGAGGCGGGGCCGGCGGTCATCGCGGGGCCGCACCGTAGGCCGCCCCGCCGCCTACCCAAGCCGTGCCGCCTCAGTGGCGGGTGTCGACGTCGCGGAGAGGGAGCGGCAGCGGCCGGGAGCATACGCTTCGGGAGGCCCCCGGGCCGGCCCCCTCCGGGCGCACCCCTCGGCTAGGTTCGCGGGCAGGCATACAGTCCGGGCGATGAAACGCCTGCTCGCCCCTCTGGCTGTCGCTCTGCTCGCTGCCGCCCTGACGGTGCCGACCGCCTCGCCGGCCCTGGCCGCACCCAGGACCTTCACGTGGAGCGGCGGAGGCCTCACCAACGGATGGGGCGATGCCGACAACTGGGCAGGAAAGGAGGCGCCTCCCACCAGCGGGGACACCATCGTTGACCTTTCCGCGGCGGGCGCCACCACGATCACGGGCGCGAGCGGCCAGATCAGCGAGCTTCGGGCTACCGGCGGCACGATCGTCGAGGGCAGCGGGCTGACCATCACCCGGCGCATCGAGGCGGTCTGTGTGCGCCTCAGCTTCGACAACCTGATCGTCACCGGGGGCGGCGATATCGCCGGCGGCGCCATCTACGGCTCCATGACGAACCAGGGGAACATCACCCAGCGGCCGGTGCGGACCCAGGAATGCCTCAACAGCGATGGCGGCATGAAGACGCCCTCGACCCTGATCTCGAGCGCCGCCGTGCTGACGAACGCGGGCACCTGGCGCGCCAACGGGGCGTGGCTGCTCGGCAGCAATTGCTGCGGCACTCCGACGTCGAGCCGGGTCGTGAACGAGCCCACCGGCAGGTTCGTCGGTCTGGAGCCGGGCGGTTTCGCCATCAGCAACCTCGAGTTCCAGAACGCCGGGCGCCTCGAAGGCACGGTGACTCTGGACAACAGCCACACGGTGCTCGAGGGTGGTACCCAGGTCTCGTCGCGCCGCGGTGTGGCGCCGGGGGCGCGAGTCACCTTGCGGGGTGGGGAGACCACGGTCGAACAGACGTTCACGATCGGGCGCGGCGGGGTTCTGCGGCTCGCGGACGAGAACGCACGACTCGTCGGCCCCGGGAAGATCGAGACACCCGCTCTGCCGTCGGACCGGCCTCCGGGGACTCTGCGCTTCGAGGGGGGGCAGGTGCTCGGGTTCATCGAAACCGGCAACCGCCTCCGTGTCGAGAAAGCCGGGGCCCGGAAGTTGTTCGTGCGGACGCTCGGCGGTGTGCCGGGGCTCCTTCTGGTCAAGGGCCCGGCCGCGCTCTCGGGTGCCGGGCCGCTCTCGATCGACGCTCTTGCCGCGGCCAGCTTCCAGGGCGCGGTGACCGTGACGGGCGCGGTGACGGTGGCGGGCACTTCCTGCTGTCGCGAGACCGAGATTCCGCTGTTCGATGTGGGGGGCACCATGACTCTCGCCGGCGGCGCATCGCTCGCCGTGGAGTCGGCCCGACTCGGCCTTGAGGGAGCCATCGCCGGCGCGGGCCGGCTCACGCTCAAGGGCGGGCGCCACTACGTCGGCAACGGGGCGCGGCTGGCGACGCAGACCGTCCTCGACGCCAACGCCTTCGTGGCCCTTCCCAACGGCCGCGTGGTCGTCGACGCACCGGTCGAGCAGCGCTTCGCCGACCTGCGCGCTCCCTCGGGTCTGACCAGGCAGACTCTCCTCGAGGGTAGCGGGTCGTGGACCTGGCGGCGCGGCGACATCCAGGGAGCCGTGGCCCTCGCCATTCCTCTGGTGCTCCCGGCGACCGGGACGGAACGGGCGCTTGAAGGGCGCCTGGAACTGCGCGCCGCATCCAGGATCGGTGGCGGGCTCACGCTCTACTTGAGGTCGCGGCTCACGGTCGAGGGCGAACTCACGCTCGTCGACGCGGCCATCGATGCCCCCGGCAGTCCCGCCGCCAGGGTCCGGGTCGCCCCGGGCGGCACCCTCCTGGTCAGGGGTTCGCTCCCTTCGGGGATCCACGGCGCCACGGTGAGCATCGACGGGACGCTCGATCTGCGCTCGGCGGGACTCGACCTCGGTGACGGCACCCTGCACAGCGAGCAGGGAGACGTGCGACTCAGGGGGCAGTCGCTGACCGCCCGGAAGGTCACCATCCAGTCGCAGGCGTCCCTCGCCGGCCCGGGCTCGGTCTTCGGCGACGTCGTCGCGGGAGGCACCGTCAGCATGGCGGCACGCGGTGCACTCGAAGTGCACGGCGACTGGCGCAGCCTGCCCAGGCTGCGCCTCGGACTCACCGCCGCCGGGGATCTCCGTGACTCCCTCCGGGTCCAGGGTCACGTAGATCTGGGCGGCCGCCTGACGGTCCTTGGCTTCACTCGGCCGTCCGGGACTCCCACAGTCCTGGTTTCCGCGTTGACCCGGGGCGGTGTCTTCGATGCTGTCACCGGCATGCCCCCACAGACGGCGGTCGACTACACCAACCGGTCGGTGGTGCTCAAGCGCCTGGCCTGACCTTCCTCTCGAGAGCCTGCGGCTTGGGGTCCGCAATGCCGCGGGCGCACCGCTCGTCTGGCTCGCTCCGGACCCTGGTGCAGGGGCCGATGGACTCGATGGCCACGAGGCCAGGTGTGCCGAATTGGGCCTCGCCGAGCACGGCGTGGTCCTCGGGGGCGAGCACGATCGGCGGCGGATGGACGGTCATGGTCCGATCAACCGTAGGCCGGGCGGCGTCCTATCCAAGAGCCCCTTGAGAGAAACAAGTGTTAACGCCGGGGAAAGGGGGCGGTAACGCGCCGGGGCGTACGTTCGCCACAGCCCTCGGGGTGTACCCGGGGGGCCACTGTGAGAGTGGAGGCACACGTTGAGAGCGAACGCCCTGCGGCGACTGCTCGTCCTGGCAATGATCCTCGCCTTCGTCGCCGCCGCATGCGGTGACGACGAAGGGGGCGGGGTCACCACGACGACCGCCGCTACCACCACCACCGGTGGGTCCGGCAGCACGACCACCACGTCGTCCGGCCAGACCACCACCACCACGGAACCTGCCGAACCCTTCGTCATCGAACCCGGGCTCAATGGGCTCCGGGTCGTCGACGACCTCACCTTCACGGTGACGATGACGCAGGCCGATCCCGAGTTCCCGCTGAAACTGGCCTACGCGGGCTACTTCCCCTTGCCCAAGGTCGCCTTCGACGACCCGGCGGCCTACGAGGAGAGCCCCGTCGGCAACGGCCCCTTCATGATGGACGGGCCCTGGCAGCACGACGTGGTCATCCCCATGAAGCGCTTCGAGGCCTACGCCGGACCCGACCCGGCGCAGATCGAGCGTCTGGAGTGGACGATCATCGACAACCTGAACACGGCCTACAACGAGGTCCGGGCGGGCAACCTGGACATCCTGGGGCCGGCCCTGCCCACCGACCAGATCGCCACGGCTGCCGCCGAGTTCGGCGACCGCTACGGGCTGTCGTCGTCGACCTCGTTCACCTACATGGGGTTCCCTCTATACCTGCCCGCGTACCAGGACCCGGATGTGCGCCGGGCCTTGTCGATGGCCATCGACCGGGACCTGATCGTGCAGCAGATCTACCAGAACACCCGCGTGGCGGCGTTCTCGACCCTGCCGCCCATCTTCCAGGGGGCGCGCGAGCACGTCTGCGACAACTGGGACTTCAACCCCGACGAGGCCAAGGCCCTGTGGGATTCCATCGACCATCCCGACTCGCTGGTCGTCTGGTTCAACACCGGCGGGGGCCACGAGGAGTGGGTGGAGGCTGTGGCCAACATGTGGCGCAGCACCCTGGGCATCCAGGACATCACCTTCCAGAGCCTGGAGTTCTCGGAGTACCTGCCCCTGCTCGACGCCCAGGGCGGCACCGGGCCGTTCCGCCTCGGCTGGGGGCAGGACTACCCGTCGCCGCTGAACTTCCTGGAGCCCCTCTACGCCTCGTACAACTTCCCGCCGGTGGGCTCGAACACCACCTTCTATGCGAATGCGGCCTTCGACGCGGCCATCGCCGAAGGCAAGGCGGCCGTGGCGGAGAGCGGCGACCTGGCCGACGGAGTCCCCGCCTACCAGCGGGCCGAGGACGTTCTCTGCGCCGATGTGCCCATCGCCCCGGTGTGGTTCCGCACCAACCAGTACGTCTACACCGAGGGCGTCGGGAACGTCCACTACGACGCCTACAGCGACCTCGGGGTGACCAAGGTCACCAGCGACGACGGCCTGGTGTCGGTCCAACTCTCCGAGCCGGAGCACCTGTTCCCGACCAACTCGAACGAGTCCAACGGGATCCAGGCGCTGCGGGCGTTGTTCACCGGCCTGGTGCAGTACGACGCCGAGACCAACGAGATGTTCTTCGCCAACGCCGAGTCCATCACCTCCGAGGACGGCGGCCTCAGCTGGACCATCACCCTGAAGCCGGGATGGACCTTCCACAACGGTGAACCGGTGACCGCCTGGTCCTATGTGAATGCCTGGAACTACGGCGCCAACAGCGCCAACGCCCAGCAGAACAACTCGTTCTACGCCGACATCTCCGGCTACGCCGAGTTGAACCCTGCCGGCTGACCCATCCACCGGAGGAGTGGGGCGGCCCCTCCCGGCCGCCCCACCCCCCCAACCCGCAACGCGGCTGCAACCACCAGAAGGTATCGATCGTGTCCACCCAGCGAGGGAAACGGTAGGAAGGCCATGGGTCGCTACCTGATACGCCGCCTGCTGCAGTTCATCCCCGTCTTCTTCGGGGCCACCTTCCTGATCTTCGTCATGGTGTGGGCCATCCCCGGTGACCCCATCAGGGCCCTGGCCGGCGACCGCTTTCTCCCCGAACAGGTGCGCCAGGAGCTGCGGGACCGCTACCACCTCGACGACCCGCTGCCGGTGCAGTACGGCAAGTACATGGGCGGGGTCTTCCAGGGGGACTTCGGCGACGACTTCCGGGGCCGGCCGGTCACCGACCTGCTGGCACAGCGGCTCCCCATCACCGTCCGCCTGGCCCTGCTGGCCTTCGGCTTCGAAGTGGTGCTGGGCATCGTCGCCGGCATCCTCGCCGGAGTGCGCCGGGGGGGCTTCATGGACAACCTCGTCCTGGTGTCCACCCTGGTGGTGATCGCCATTCCCATATTCGTGCTGGGGTTCCTGGCCCAGCTGGTGATGGGGGTCAAGTTCGGCTGGTTCCCCGTGTCGGGGGTGCAGCGCGGCCTCTACAGCTACCTGCTCCCCGCCATGGTGCTGGGCTCGGTGTCGCTGGCCTACATCGCCCGGCTCACCCGCACCAGCCTGATCGAGAACCTGCGCGCCGACTACGTGCGCACCGCCACCGCCAAGGGCCTGTCGCGCCGGCGGGTGGTGGGCATTCACACCTTCCGCAACTCGATGATCCCGGTGGTCACCTTCCTGGCCATCGACCTGGGTTCCCTGATGGGAGGGGCCATCATCACCGAGACCATCTTCAACATCCCCGGCCTGGGCCGGGCCGTCTTCGAGGGGGTGCAGCGCCAGGAGGGCACCGTGGTGGTCGGCATCGTCACCTTCCTGGTCGTGGTCTACATGGTGGCCAACCTGCTCGTGGACGTCCTCTACGCCGTGCTGGACCCGAGGATCCGCTATGAGTGACCGCGACCGCGAACGCCCGTCCCCCGGTTCGCCGGCTCACGCGGGCCCCACCTTCGAGGAACTCGAGGCCGAGCCGATCATCCGCCGCGAGGGCAGCCTCTACGCCGACGCCTGGCGCCAGTTGCGGCGGCGGCCCATGTTCATCATCTCGGGGATCCTCATCGTGATCCTGGCCCTGATGGCCATCTGGCCGGGCCTGTTCACCCGGGCCGATCCCCGGGCCTGCAGCCTGGCCGACTCCTTGCTGCGACCCAGCGGCGAGCACTGGTTCGGGACCGACGTGCAGGGATGCGACTACTACGCCCGCACCATCTGGGGGGCCCGGGTCTCAATCACCATCGGGGTGCTGGTCACCGCCTGCTCCACCCTGATCGCAATGCTGCTGGGCTCGATCGCCGGATACTACGGAGGCTGGGTGGACGCGGTGATCGCCCGCCTCACCGACATCTGGTTCGCCATCCCCACCATCCTCGGGGGCATCGTGATCCTGCGGTCGATCTTCTCCACCCGCGGCCTCCTGCAGGTCAGCCTGGTGCTCATCGTGCTGGGCTGGCCCACCATGCTGCGCCTGGTGCGCTCGGCGGTGATGGCCACCAAGGAGATGGACTACGTCGATGCCGCCCGGGCGCTGGGGGTGCGCCCCTTCCGCATCATCCGGCGCCACATCCTGCCCAACGCCATCGCCCCCGTGATCGTCTACGCCACCATCACCGTGGGGGTGATCATCTCCGCCGAGGCGGCGCTCTCCTTCCTGGGGGTGGGTCTGCAACTGCCCGCCATCTCCTGGGGCTTGATGATCAGCGTGGCCCAGAACCGCATCCTCACCGCCCCCCACCTGCTGCTCTTCCCGGGAGCCCTCCTCTCGGTGACCGTGTTCTCCTTCATCCTGATGGGCGACGCCCTGCGGGACGCCCTCGACCCGAGGTTGCGCTGATGGCCACCACCCTGAGCCGAGATGCCGTCGCCGGCCGGCCGGTAGATCCGGCGGCCCCTCTGCTGGCGGTCGAAGACCTGCGCGTCGAGTTCCGCATCGACGCCGGCACGGTGCGGGCGGTGAACGGCCTCTCCTACACCCTGGGGCGGGGGGAGACCGTGGCCATCCTGGGCGAATCGGGCAGCGGCAAGAGCGTCGGCGCCCAGGCGGTGATGGGCATCATCGACAGCCCGCCGGGCTTCGTCACCGGGGGTTCGGTGCGCTTCCGCGGGGTCGAACTGCTCGACCTGCCCGAGGCGGAGCGGCGCCGGGTGCGGGGCAACCGGATGGCCATGATCTTCCAGGACGCCCTCACCGCGCTGAACCCGGTCTTCCCGGTGGGCTGGCAGATCGCCGAGATGTTCCGCATCCACCGCGGCCTGCCCCGCAAGGCGGCCGGGGAGAAGGCCATCGAGTTGATGGAGCGGGTGAAGATCCCCTCGGCCCGCGTGCGGGCCGGCTCCTACCCTCACGAGTTCTCCGGCGGCATGCGCCAGCGGGTGATGATCGCCATGGCGCTCTCTCTGGACCCCGAGATCCTGATCGCCGACGAGCCCACCACCGCGCTCGACGTCACCGTGCAGGCCCAGATCATGAGCCTGCTCGCCGAGTTGCAGCAGCAGACCGGCATGGGGCTCATCCTCATCACCCACGATCTGGGGGTGGTGGCCGAGGTGGCCGATCAGGTGGTGGTCATGTACGCCGGGCGCGAGGTCGAGAAAGGGCCCAGCCTGCCGGTCTACCACCGGCCGGCGCACCCCTACACCCTGGGGCTCATGGACTCCCTGCCCCGCCGCGATGTCCACACCGAGCGGCTGCGCCCCATCAAGGGCTCGCCGCCCGACCTGCTGGCCATCCCGCCGGGCTGTGCCTTCCGGCCCCGCTGCCCCTACGGGCGCGAGATCTGCGCCCGGGAGGAGCCGCCTCTGGCTGCGGTGACCTCCGACCGCATCTCCGCTTGCCACTTCTGGGAGGAGGTGTCCCGTGAGCGCGCCGGCGCCTGAGCCCGTCCACCACGGCGAGGTGGTGCTCCGGGTGGAGCACCTGGTGAAGCACTTCCCCATTACCCGGGGCATCGTTCTGAAGCGCCAGATCGGCACGGTGAAGGCGGTGGACGACGTCAGCTTCGAACTGCATCGGGGCGAGACCCTGGGCCTGGTGGGGGAGTCGGGCTGCGGGAAGACGACCACCGCCCGCACCATCCTCCGGCTGGAGAAACCGACCGCCGGCCACGCCTGGTATCGGGGCCGGGACATCTTCACCCTGTCGGGGGAGGAGATGCGCGCGCTGCGCCGCGAGATCCAGGTGATCTTCCAGGACCCCTACGCCTCCCTCAACCCCCGCATGACCGTGGGCGACCTCATCGCCGAGGGCTGGCGGGTGCATCGGGGGGTGCTGCCCAAGAGCGCCCGGCGGGGCCGCATCCACGAGTTGCTGGAGCTGGTGGGCCTGAACCCGGATCACATCAACCGCTACCCCCACCAGTTCTCCGGGGGGCAGCGTCAGCGCATCGGGGTGGCCCGGGCCCTGGCCCTGGAGCCCAGCATCGTCATCTGCGATGAGCCGGTGTCGGCCCTGGACGTATCGGTGCAGGCGCAGGTGGTGAACCTGCTCGAGGACTTGCAGGACGAACTGGGCCTGTCGTACCTGTTCATCGCTCACGACCTGTCGGTGGTGCGCCACATCTGCGACCGCATCGCGGTGATGTACCTGGGCAAGATCGTGGAGACCGGGGACGAGTTCCAGGTCTACGACGACACCGCCCATCCTTACACCACGGCCCTCCTGTCGGCGGTGCCCATCCCGGACCCGGCGGCCCGGAACCTGGGCAATCGCATCTTGCTGGAGGGCGATGTGCCCAGCCCGGCCGACCCGCCCAGCGGCTGCCGCTTCCGTACCCGGTGCTGGAAGGCCCAGGAGGTCTGCGCCGCGGCGGAGCCGGAACTGATCGACCGGGGCCAGGGCCACCCGGTGGCCTGCCGCTTCGCCCAGATGGAGTTCGACCCGGCGCGGTGAGGCCGCCGGGCCCCCTCCGCCTCTCGACCTGACGGAGAAGCGCCGACCTGCTTGGCTGGGTGCCGGAAGCAACGCGAGCGGCGTGGGGCGAGGGAGGGGAGATGAGGCGCAGCCTCGGGATCGGGATCATCGGTGCGGGATTCATCGGGCCGGTGCATGCTCGGGCGGCCCGGCTGGCCGGCGGGAACCTGGTGGGTGTGGTCGGCTCGTCGCCGGGCCGCACCCGGCGTTTGGCCACCGAGTTCGGGACGGACCCGGCGGTAGCCTCGGCAGAGGACCTGATCGCCCACCCCCAGGTGGACGTGATCCACATCTGCACTCCCAACCACCTGCACGTACCCCTGGCCGAGGCGGCGCTGCGCGCCGGCAAGCATGTGGTGTGTGAGAAGCCCCTGGCCGTCGAGGCCTCGGGAGCCGCCCGCCTGGTGCGCCTGGCCGACGAGGCCGGCCGGGTGGCGGTGGTGCCGTTCGTCTACCGCTTCTACCCCACGGTCCGGGAAGCGCGGGAGATGGCCCGACGCGGGGATCTGGGCGCGGTGCGCCTGATCCACGGCACCTACCTGCAGGACTGGCTCAGCGACGCGGCGGATTACAGCTGGCGAGTGGATGCGGCTCTGGGCGGCGCCTCGCGGGCGTTCGCCGACATCGGCTCCCACTGGTGCGATCTGGTGGAGTTCGTGACCGGGCAGCGCATCACCCGCCTGACCGCCCGCTTGTCGACGGCGCTGGCGGAGCGCCGCCGGACGGCCGGGGCCGCTTTCACCACACGGGGAGGCTCCGGGCCCGTGGCGTCAGTGGACACTGAGGACATCGCGGTGGTCTTGTTCGAGACGGACGGCGGAGCTGTGGGGACGGTGACCGTCAGCCAGGTGTCTCCGGGCCGCAAGAACCGGCTGTGGTTCGAGGTCGACGGTTCGGCGGCGGCGGTGGCTTTCAGCCAGGAGGAGCCGGAGAGGCTGTGGGTGGGTGGGCGTGACTCCTCGATGTTGCTGACTCGAGGCTCACCGGCGAACTCGGAGGCCTCCCGGCGGTTCGACCGGCTGCCGGCCGGCCACCCCCAGGGCTACCTCGACTGCTTCGAAGCCTTCGTGAGCGACGCCTACCGCGCCATCGCCGGCGAGGAGCCGGAGGGTCTGCCGCGGTTTGCCGACGGCTGGCGCAGCGTGCGCATCACCGAAGCGGTCCTGGCCTCGGCGCGCCGCGGTGATTGGCGCGAGGTGGAGCCCTGCGGCGCCCCTTGAGGGCTGATGGCCGGCGGCCCGGGTTGGCCAGAACCGCGCCGGGCATCCCGCCGGTGGGGAACGCGGACTCGAGATGCCGCACAACAACGCCGAGGTCGGGGCGGCCGCCGGGCGGTTGTAGGCTCAGGGGGAGGCACTCGAGCCCGTCCGTTCAGGGCGGGTGCCCCTGCGGGGCTCCAACCGCAGGTGGCCGCCGGTGCAGGGTGCCGAAAGGAAGGTGACCGGGGTGCGGCGAGACGACGGACTGGCGAGCCTCGCGCAGGGCTTCGACCTGGCGGTGATCGGCGGCGGCGTGGTCGGGGCCGGCATCGCCCTGGACGCCGCGGCGCGGGGGCTGCGCGTCTGCCTCCTGGAGCGTTCCGACTTCGCCTCGGGCACCTCGAGCCGGTCTACCAAGCTCCTCCACGGAGGGGTGCGCTACCTGCCGCAGCTTCGCTTTGGGCTGGTCCGCGAGAGCCTGCGCGAGCAACTGGTACTGCGGCGCATCGCCGACTACCTGGTCGAGCCCCTCGACTTCGTCATCCCGGTGTACCGGGATCGGGGCTTTGCCGATGCCCCGGCCTGGGCGCGGCATCGCTGGATCCTGCCGGGCGCTCTTCGCCTCGGCCTCTGGGTCTACGACCGCCTCGGTGGCCGCAAGGGCCAGGACCTGCAGCGGCGAATCTCGGCGGCCGAGGTGTTGGAGAGGTTCCCGCGCCTCCGCACCAAGAACCTGCGGCACGGCATCGTCTACCGCGACTACCAAACGGATGACGCTCGCTTCACCCTGGCGCTGGTCCGTACGGCCGTTGCCCACGGAGCCACCGCCCGGAACTGGGTCTCGGCCGACCGGGTGGAGGCGGCCGAGGACGGCTACCGCCTACAGGTCACGGACCGTCTGCTCGGGGGCGAGGCCACGATCCCGGCCCGGACCGTGGTGGCCGCGGCGGGAGCCTTCCCGCCCCCGCCGGGAGCCGGCCGTCCGCCGCTGGGGTTGCGACTGAGCAAGGGGACTCATCTCACCGTCGAAGCCGCCCAGCTGGGCCTCACCGGCAGCGCCCTGCTCCTGCCCGAGACCGACGACGGGCGAGTGCTGTTCCTGGTCCCCTGGGCGGGCTATGGGCTGGTGGGGACCACCGACACCGAGTACCGCGACGACCCGGCCTTCCCCACCCCTTCCTCGGAGGATGTCGACTACCTGCTCCGCCACGTTGCCGAGTACCTGGATCTGGAGCGGCCGACGATCCTCTCGGCCTGGTCGGGGCTGCGGGCCCTGGCCGACCGGGGAGGGGGCGCCACGGCGTCGGCCTCGAGGGAGCACAGGGTGCGGGAACTGGCCCCGGGGTACTTCCAGGTGGCCGGCGGCAAGCTGACCGGCTATCGCCGGATCGCCGAGGAGGTGGTGAGCGGCGTGTGCCGCCGCCTCGGCCGGCGGGAGGCCTGCTGCACGGACGAGGTGCTCCTGGCGGGAGCCGGCGGAGGTGAGGCAGGGGCACCCGAGGTGCGGCGCCGGGCCGCCGCCTTGGGATTGGGCGACGCTTGGGCCGACCGCCTCGCCGCCCGATACGGCACCGACGCCGGGCGGGTCATCCACCTCATCGCCGAGCAGCCCCGGTGGGCGGCGCCCCTCGAGGGGACCGAGCACCTGCAGGCCGAGGTGGTGTTCGCCGCCCGCCACGAGTTCGCCGCCACCGTCGCCGATGTGCTGCTGCGGCGCACCCACATCGCCTGGACGGCCCGCGACCACGGCCGGGCGGTGATCGGCACCGTCGCCTCGCTGCTGGCCGCCGAGCTGGGCTGGGACGATGCTCGCCTCACGGTGGAGAGGCGGCGCGCCGAGGAGACGCTGGCCGCCGAAGGGCTCTAGGGCCGTCCGCTCGGAGGAGCGAGAACCGGGGACGGCTCATTGGGCGATGGAGACCCCGGCCACTTCCGCCCGGTGGCCAGCTCGACGCAGCGGTAGGCGCCGTCGTAGATACCGATGCTCTTGTTCGCCACGATGCGGCGGCAGTAGAGGTCGAGCAGGTCTCCTTCCCGGGTCATCAGGTCGATGGCGGCGAGGGTCTCGGCGATCGAGCGCCCTTCCGAGGTTCCATCTCCCAACTCCGCTCCGCGAATGGCGCCCCAGGCCTCGTGGCCGCCGACCCGCTCGTTGAAGATCTTGGGTATCGGGTAGAAGGCCAGTTCGCTCGGCTTGGTGATCATGACGTCGGCCACTCGCATCAGGTAGTTGGTCGAGTAGACGGCGTGGAAGGTGTTGTCGTGGAGGAAGACATGGATTCCCGACGCCGTCCCGGTGCGGATCTCATCGGCAAAGGCCCTGGTGTCCTCCCAGGTGAAGTGGGTGTGGAGGGCGCCTCGGGCCGGGGCGAGGCGGCCCTCGAGCCATTCCCAGTTCTCCCGATGATCCCCCAGGTTGACGAAGAGGGCGGCCTTCCCGGAAGCGACCAGAGGAAGGCAGTGCTCGACGACCGTCTTGAAGAGGTCGC
>VGBK01000010.1 GCA_016870535.1 Actinomycetota bacterium
GTCCCCCCGTCGCCTCTCCCAACACCCCCGGCTACGAGGAGCTGGGCAGCATCGTCCCGGGGGACCACACGGACGGCCGGGGACGGGCGGCCGCGCTGTACCGGCAGGTGATTGAGGGGGGGTCCGCTCTACTCGAAGATGGCACTGAGGCTCCGATCTATCAGGTGACCGAGTGGTACGTCGATGAGGCAACCGGTGACGTGCTGGAGACGACGTTCTCGCAGACGATCGTCGGCCGTTACGACGTGAGCCAGGCCGTGGTCGTCGTCTCCGACGAAACAATCACCATCGACGGCGCGATGTTCAGTACCGATGACTATCAGCTGGAGTGGGACGGCGACGATGGCAGCGGAGGTCTCCGCATCGACGCCGAGCCCATGGAGCCGACTGTCACCCTAGGTAGTGAGGTGATCTGGCCCGAGCCGCTCGAACCTGCTGGACCCCAGACGGTGGCAGAACGCTTCGCCCGTGAGGTGCTCGGGTGGGGCAGCCGCACTGCAGCACCCGACCCAGAGGCCGAGCCCAATGCACCCACCTTCGTCACCCTCGACGACGGCCGAGGACACCTGCTGAACATCCTCACGGCGCCGAACGGAGCGGACGGATGGGGCATCTACCAGATCGGCGACCCCACCGGCCTGGGCGTGGCACCCCTGGGCTATGCCGGCATCAGGCCGCAAGCGGTCGCCGGTGCGACTCGCATCACCATACATGTGACCAACTCGGAGGGATCCACACTGGCCTGGCAGGCCGACCTCACAGGCAGCCCGGGGACCATCGTGCTCCCCCACATCCAAGCCGGAGAGGTAGGCACCCGGCTGGTCCTCTACCAGGACGCCGACGGAAACACCCTCACCGCCAGCGGAAGCCGCGGAGGCCCGTGATCAGGGAACTCGAAGCGGACTGAGGCCCCTCGGGATCCCTACCAGGACTTCACTGCGATTCCGTTCAGTCTCTGGACAGTTCCTTCCCCGACAGGGCGTGATGCGCTGTGATCTCGTGGGCGTCGAGGACCCCGCTCGGGTCGATATGGACCAGGGCGTCGACGGTGAAGAGGAATGCGTGGATGAGATCGTGAGTGATGGTCTGGGCGATCTCATGGCCTCGACGGACCGTGAGGCCGGGGTCCACGGCAGCGACGAGGGTGATGAACATGCGATGCCCGTGCCAGCGCATCCGGACGTCGCTGACCGAGGACACCCCATCGACTGAACCTGCAACCCGCTCGGCCTCATCTACCAACGAAGGGTCTACCGCATCGAGGATCCGTCCGAAGACTCGGGTAGCGGCATGGCGCAACATCACCAGGATCATCCCGGCAACCACCAGGCCGGCCACCGGATCGACCCAATCGGCGCCCAGCGCGGAGCCCACGCCGGCGACCACCACTGCCAGTGAGGTCAACGCGTCCGTTCGGGCATGTTGACCATCGGCGATCAACGCCTCCGACGATATCCGGCGGCCAACCCGGATCCGGTACTCGGCCACCAACTCGTTTCCCACCGCACCGATGAGCCCTGCCGCGATGACCCACGGGATGTGCTCCAGGGATCGCGGATCGAACAGCCTTCGCATCGACTCCCAGGCGACGCCTCCGGCGGAAACCGCGATCGCCGTCACGATCACCAGCCCGGCAAGGTCCTCAGCGCGACCTAGACCGAAGGTGAACCTCCTCGACGTCTCCCGTCGGCTCAGTGAGAACGCGATCCACAGCGGGACGGCCGTCAGCGCGTCGGTCAGGTTGTGGAGGGTGTCGGAGAGCAGCGCCACCGAACCGGTGAACACCACTAGGACCGCCTGGAGAGCCGCCGTGACCCCCAATCCGGCGAGTGAGACCTTCGAGGCCCGCACGCCCGCCGCACCGGTGTCAGCCAACGGTGTCTCCTGATCATGGGCGTGCGAGTGCCCTAGCACTCGGCGAAGTCGGTCGGCCAGGCTGTTGTTTCCGTGCCCCTTGCCGTGGTGGTGATCGTGGTCGGCCATGAAGGAACGGGCACGATACGGCCACCAGGTCTGGGAGGGAAGTTGCCACCTCCTCGCAACAGGTCGATTCCCTCAGGACCCCGACGCCCGCCGTGGAGAGGAAGCTCCTGCCCCCTACATCTCCCGGCGGCCGACCAGGGCCCGGCCCAGGGTCAGTTCGTCGGCGTAGTCGAGGTCGCCCCCCACCGGCAGGCCGCTGGCGAGGCGGGTCACCTTGACCCCTTCAGGCTTGAGGACCTTGGCCAGGTAGAGGGCGGTGGTGTCGCCCTCCACCGTGGGGTTGGTGGCCACGATCACCTCGGTGATGCCTTCGCCGTGCACCCGGTCGAGCAACTCCCGGAAGCGGAGGCGCTCGGGCCCGATGCCCTCGATGGGGGAGATGGCCCCGCCGAGGACGTGGTAGCGGCCGCGGAACTCCCGGGTGCGCTCCACCACCACGATGTCCTGGGCTCGTTCCACGACGCACACCACCGACGGGTCGCGCCTCAGGTCACGGCAGAAGACGCACTCGTCGGCGTCGGTGACGTTGAAGCAGCGGCGGCAGGGGCGCACCTGCTCGCGCATCTCGACTATGGAACGGCTGAGGCGGCGGGCGTCCTCCTCCTCCACCGTGAGCAGGTGGAAGGCGAGGCGCTGCGCGCTCTTACGGCCGATCCCGGGGAGTCGGGCCAGGTCGTCGATGAGCCGCTGGATGGGGGGCTCGAACATCAGCCCAGCAGCCCGCGCAGGTCGTCGAGGTCCAGACCGGGGGCGCCCTCGGGCCCGAGCCCCACGGAGACGGTGGCCGCCTCCTGCATCCGGCGCCAGGCCTGGTTGACGGCAGCCACCACCAGGTCGCCCGCCATGTCGGGGTCCGACGGGTCGAGGGCCGCCGGGTCGAAACGCACCGACTCCAGTTCGCCGGTGCCGCGTAACACGGCGGTCACCGCCCCGCCGCCCGCGGTACCGGTGAAGGTGCGCTCGGCCAGGGCGGCCCGCTGCGCCTCCAGGTGCTGCTGCATCTCGGCGGCGCGGCGAGCCAGGGATTCCAGCGAGGGCATGCCCCCGCCCGGGCGCCCGGCCGCCGGGTAGCCCCCGGGAACCCGCCGCGGAGTCTTCTTGGCCATTAGGAGGACAGAGTATCAGCGCCCCGGCGGCGGGCGGCGGCTGCTTCCCCGGCTGCGATCCGGCGGGGGCGGCGGGGAGACGACCTCGCCGCCGAAGATCTCGGTCATCACCGCGGTGGGGTCGGCGGGTGCCGGGTCGTCGCCGAGCAACTGGTCCTTGTCGGGGGCCCGCGCCGGTGCGGCGGCAGGTTGCTCACCGTCGCCGGGCCGGTAAGACACCGTCACCGTTCCGCCGAGGAGGGCGCTCGCGATGCGGCCGACCAGGCCCTCGAGCTCGCGGTCCTCAACCAGTTGCGCCAGGTGGAAGTGGAGCCCGGCGGGCACTTCGAGCCAGAACCGCGAGCCTTCGACGGCGGCAGGCCGGCAGGCGCGGAAGAGGGCATGGCGGCGGGGGCCGGCGTCGAGGCGCACCCGCTCGACCAGAGCCGGCCACACCGCCTCGAGGGCGGCCAGGTCGAGGGGTGCGGCTGGGGCTGCCACCGGGTCGCCGGAGGCCGTAGTGGCGTCTTGCGGGGTTGGGGGGGTCGCCTCCGGCGGGGCCGGTTCCTCGCGCCGGCCGGAAGCCGCCGCGGCCGCCGGTTCCTTGGGGGCGGCCTTCGCCGCGGCGCGACGGGTTGGTCCGGCAGGGGCCCGAGGGGCGGCGGCGGGGGGGCCCGTTGGAGCCGGGGCGGCACCGGGCGCGGGTTCCGCCGGGAGCGGGGTGCGGCCGGGATCGGACAGAGCGGTGAGGGGAGGGAGAGTCGCTGTGTCCCCGGAGCGGTGCAGGCGCTCTTCGAGGCGGTCGAGGCGCGACGCCAGGGAGGCCGGGTCTACCGCCGTCTCGGGCCGGGTCAGGCGCAGCAGGGCGAGTTCCACCACCAGTCGCTCCTCGCGCCCGTCGCGCAGCGCCGCCAGGGCATCTCCCAGCACCTCCACCGCCCGCAGGACGTCGCTGTTGTCGAGGACGCGGGCCTGAGCCCGCCATTCGGCGATGACCTCGGCCGGTTCGTCCACGATCTCCTCGACCTTGGGGGCGTAGCGGGTGAGGAAGACGCCGCGGAAGAACTCGATGGCGTCGGCCACGAAACGGCGCAGGTCGGCCCCCTCGGAGGCGAGCGAAGCCGCCAGGGTGAGGGCGCCCGGGGCGTCGCGCTCGGAGATGGTGGCCGCCAGGCGGGTGAAGGCGTCGCTGGGGGCCAGGCCCAGGGTCCGGGTGACCCCCCGCGCCTCGACCTTGCCTCCGCCGAGGGCGGCGACCTGTTCGAGGAGGCCGAGGGCGTCGCGGACCGAACCGCGCGCGTGCCGGGCGATGAGAGCCAGGCCGTCGGGCGCCGCCTGGTAGCGCTCGCGTGAGGCGATGTCGCCGAGATGGGCGATCAGGGCGTCCGAGCCGACCGGGCGGAAGTCGAAGCGCTGGGCCCGGCTGCGGATGGTGTCGGGCAGCTTGTAGGGCTCGGTGGTGGCGAGCACGAAGAAGGCGTGCTCGGGCGGCTCTTCGAGGGTCTTGAGCAGGGCATTGGCCGCGGCTCGGGAGAGCATGTGGGCCTCGTCGAGGATGTAGACCCGGTGGGCGCCCCCCGTCGACGCCACCGTGCCCACGTTGGCCCGGATCTCGCGCACGTCCTCGACCTTGTTGTGGGAGGCGGCGTCGAGTTCGATGACGTCGAGGGAGGAGCCCTCGGTGATGGCCAGGCACGAGGGACAGCGGTTGCAGGGCTCGCCGTCGGCTCCCCGGTCGGGGCAGTTCAGCACCTTGGCGATGATGCGGGCCGTGGTGGTCTTGCCGGTGCCCCGGGGCCCGGCGAACAGGTAGGCGTGGACCAGACGGCCCTGCTGGACTTCGCGCGCCAGGGTCAGAGTGACGTGCTCCTGGCCGACGATGTCGCCGAAGCGCTGCGGCCGGTACTTGCGATAGAGCGCCTGGTAAGCCACGGGCCGAGGTTAACAACCGGGGGTGTCGAGAAGGCGGGGCGGCCCGCTCGGCGGGATCTCCGGATTGGGAAGGCCGGCGTCCCCGCAACCCGGTAAGGTCGCCGCCATCAGCGGTACCGGGGTGGAGGATGGTCAGGCCCAGCTGGGACGAGTACTTCCTGGGGCTCGTGGATCAGGTGGCCGCCCGGGCCACCTGCGACCGGGGCCAGAGCGGCTGCGTGGTGGTCCGGGACAAGCGGATCATCTGCACGGGGTACGTCGGGTCGCCCTCGGGCCTGCCGCACTGCGACGACGTCGGCCATGATCTACGCCGGGTGATCGACGAGGACGGCACCGTCCGCCGGCACTGCGTGCGGACCGTCCATGCCGAGCAGAACGCCATCTGCCAGGCAGCGCGCTACGGGCTGGCGCTGGCCGACACCACCCTGTACTGCTCCATGGAGCCTTGCCGGGTGTGTGCCCTGCTCATCGCTTCCACGGGGATCACCCGGGTGGTGGCGCGCCGTCGCTACCACGCCGGGCAGGACACCCGCGAGATCCTGGCCCGGGCCGGGGTCGAACTGGTCGTGATGGACGACTCCGTCACTGTCTACGAAGACCAGTAGGCATCCGGAACGGGCCCCGGTGGCCCGACCCCTGCCGGGTCCCTAGCAGCCCTCGAGGAAGGACAGGATCTGCTCGGCCCTTCCCAGGATGGCGTGGCCTTCGCCGTCGAGGAGGTGCACCTCGGCGTGCGGGACCACCCGGGCCAGGCGGCGGGCGGAGGCCTCGGCGCGGATCAGGACGTCGCCCGTCCCGGCGAAGAACTGGACCGGCATGTGGAGGCGCCCCAACTCCTCGTGGGTGAACACCCGCGGCCGCTCGAGCGGCGGGCGGTAGTGGCGGGCGACCAGGCGGCCGAACTCCAGAACGGGGAGCGGGACCTCCCGGCCGCCGAAAACCATTCGCTGGGTGCGATCCGAGCCCCACTTGCCGAGGAGCGACAGGGGCAGGGCCTTGAGCCCAAAGCTTCCTCTTACCGGAGCCAGCCCGGAGGGAGCAAGCAGCGACAGCCCGCGGACGCGATCGGGATGGCGGACGGCGAAGTCGAGCGCGGCCCAGCCCCCCAGCGACAGGCCCACCATCCGCACCGTCGTCGCCCCCAACTCGTCGAGGAGGCCGTGCAGCCAGTCCGCCATTTCCGACCCGGAAAGTGACAGGGGCGGCCCCTCGCTCAAGCCGGGGTGGCCGGGGATGTCGGCGGCGACGACACGGAACGCGCTCGCCCAGACGGGGATGTCCCCCAGCCAGGTGGCGGAGTTGGCGACGGAACCGTGGAGCAGCAGCACGACCTCGCCGCCCGCCGGCCCGGTCTCGATCAGGTGGGTGCGCCCCTCCCGGGAGAGGACGAAGCGGCGGCGCAGGCCCGGCGCCTCCTCCAGCACCCGCCGGTAGAAGCCCTCGACGAGCAGGCGGCCCGCATCGCTCCGGTAGATCGCTCGCCGCGCCGACAGGGCCGACTCCTCTCGACCGAGGGGGTCGCGCCCGGTCACCAGCCGTCTCCCGGGGCGGCCAGGACCTCCAGGCACTCGAGAAGGGCGCGGATGAACTGCGGGCTCCCATGGAGCACGAAGCGAGCTCGACGGGTCTCGGGATGGAAGATCAGGTCGTAGCGGGCGTTCCCCCAAGCCGGGTCTCTCCCGTTGAGGATGGCCAGGATGCTGTTGGAGAGGCGCGACATCTCCTCGGAGGTAGCGTCCTCGAGCTCGATCACCGCCGAGACGTGAATCCGGTCGGCCACGGGGATGTCGCTCCGAACCTCGCCGGGCCGTCCGGCGAGTTCGGCATGGGCATACTCGCGGAGATCCTCCCGGCGGACCCGCCACTCGCGACCGATCTTCTGCGCCCTGATCCGGCCCTCCCGGATGAACCGGCGCACCGTCTTCGGGTGGAGGTCCAGGATCTGGGCGACCTCGGTGACTGTGTACACGACAGATCCCTAATATTCCTCTACGAGTCTCAACAATAGCACTTTAAGGAATTATAAAGAACCCTCTGTGAGGGCAGAGGGCGGAGGCATCGAGGAAGGCGAGCAACCCGCCCGGCCGCTACCCCACCACCACGTCCAGCGCCACGTCGAGGGCCGGCACGCTGTGGGTCAGCCACCCCAGCGAGAGGACGTCGACCCCGGTGGCGGCGACCTGCGCCACGTTGTCCGGAGTGATACCCCCCGACGCTTCCAGGATTGCCCGTCCCGCTGCCAGGGCCACCGCTTCCCGCATCTGCTCCGGGCTCATGTTGTCGAGGAGGATCACCTCGGCCCCGGCGTCGAGGGCCTCCTGCACCTGGGCCGGGCTGGTGACCTCGACCTCCACCTTCACCAGGTGCCCCACCGCCGCCTTGGCCCGGCGCACCGCCTCGCCCACACTGCCGGCCACCGCCGCGTGGTTGTCCTTGATGAGCACGGCGTCGTCGAGGCCGAAGCGGTGGTTGCGCCCGCCTCCCACGCGGACGGCGTACTTCTCCAGCGCCCGCAGCCCCGGGGTGGTCTTGCGGGTGTCGGCGATGGTCGCCCCGGTGCCCGCCACCAGGGCCACCACCCGCCGGGTCTGGGTGGCGATGCCGCAGAGACGCCCGAGGAGGTTCAGCGCCACCCGTTCCGCCGACAGGATGGGGCGGGCCGGGCCCGACACCACCGCCAGCACCGTGGCGGCGGCCACGTCGTCGCCGTCGCCGGCGCGGTACTCGATCTGCACCCGGGGGTCGAGCAGGGTGAAGGCCCGGCAGACGATCTCGAGGCCGGCCACCCGGCCTTCCTCGCGGGCGACGAGGCGGGCGACGGCCGCGGCGTCGACGGGCACCACGGCTTGGGTGGTGACATCCCCCGCCCGGCCCAGGTCCTCGCGGAGGGCCGTCTCGAGCAGCGGTTCGTAGAGCAAGGGCGGCGGGGGGCGGAAGTCGATCACGGCGCGGCCTCCTCCCCCGGCGGCGCCGGCGCCGGGAAGTCCGACCTGAAGTGGGCCCCGCGGCTCTCGCCGCGGGCCAGGGCCGCCCGGGCGATGAGGCGGCCGGCCTCCACCATGTTGCGCGCCTCCGAAGCCGCCGGCGGCAAGCGGCCTTCGAGTTCGCCGAGACGCTCCACCGCAGCGGTGAGGCCGGGGCCGTCGCGCACCACCCCCACCCGGTGCCACATGGTGCGGCGCACCTGGGCCACGACCTCGCTCAGGTCGCCGGGGGCCGGCCCGGGGTCGGCGGCGGCGAAGGCGGCGGTGGCTTCGACCGGGGGGGCGCCGGCGGCGCGCACCGCCTCGCCGGCGCGCTGACCGAAGACGGTGGCCTCGAGCAGGGAGTTCGAGGCCAGACGATTGGCTCCGTGGGCCCCGGTGCAGGACACCTCGCCCACGGCCCAAAGGCCGGGAAGCGAGGCTCGGCCGTCGAGGCCGGTGGCCACGCCGCCCATGTGGTAGTGGGCCGCCGGGGCCACCGGCACGGGTTCCACTCGCGGGTCGATGCCGTCCTCGCGGCAGAGGGCGAAGACGGTGGGGAACCGCTCCGGGAAGGAGGCGCCGACGGCGGCGGTGGCGTCCAGGTACACCCGCCGGCCGGCCTCCAGGCGGGCCCAGATGGCGCGGGCTACCACATCGCGGGGGGCCAGTTCGGCGTCGGGGTGGTGCCCCACCATGAAGCGGTCCCCGGCGTCGTCCACCAGCACCGCACCCTCACCCCGCAGGGCCTCGGTGAGCAAGGCCATAGGGTCTCGTCCACTCGCCAGGGCGGTGGGGTGGAACTGCACGAACTCGAGGTCGGCCAGGGCGGCCGCCGCCCGGGCGGCCATGGCCAGGCCGTCGCCGGTGACTTCGGGGGGGTTGGTGGTGTTGGCGTAGAGACGGCCGATGCCCCCCGTCCCCAGCACCACCGCGGGGGCCAGGGCCAGGACCTTCTCGCCGTCGTCGGTGCGTGCGGTGACGCCCACCACCCGCGCCCCGTCGCGGACGAGGTCGGCGGCGAAGGCGAAAGGCAGGGTCTCGACGTGAGCGGCGGCGGCGGCGGCCCGGACCAGGGCGCGCATCATCTCGGCCCCGGTGGCGTCGCCCCCCGAGTGCAGCACGCGGCGGTGCTGGTGGCCTCCTTCGCGACCGAGCAGCACCTTGCCGTCCGGCCCGGTGTCGAAGCGGACCCCCAGGGCTTCGAGCGCGGCCACGCGCCGCGGAGCGTCGGCGGTGAGGACCTCGACCGCCGCGGGGTCGTTGAGGCCTCCGCCCACGGCCACGGTGTCGGCGGCGTGGTCGGCGGGGGAGTCCGCCGCGGCCACCGCGGCAGCGATGCCGCCCTGGGCCCAGGGGGTGGAACCGCCGCCGGGATCCCCTTTGGTGATCACCAGCACCCGGCGGGGAGCCATGGCCAGGGCGGCGGTCAGGCCGCCGATGCCGGAGCCCACCACCACGGCGTCGGCGCGGACGAGGCGGTCGAAGGGGTAGCGCACCGCCGGCGCCTCAGCCGCCGCGGCCCCGGCCGACGGCCAGCATGCGCTCGACGGCGCGCCGCGCCCGGCGGGCCACGTCGGGGTCGACGGCGACCTCGTAGCGCAGGTGGATCAGCGAGTCGAGGATCTTGGGGAGGGTGATGCGCTTCATGTAGGGGCAGAGGTTGCAGGGGCGCACGAACTCGATGCCGGGGAAGTTGACCGCCACGTTGTCGCTCATCGAGCACTCGGTGACCAGCAGCACCCGCGGCGCCGGGGCCGCTTCCAGGTGGCGCACCATGCCCGAGGTGGACCCCACGTAGTCGGCGGCCGCCAGCACCTCGGGCGGGCACTCCGGGTGGGCCAGGACCTCGAGGTCACCCCCGTAGGCCCGGCGCCAGCGGCCGATCTCCTCGGGGGTGAAGCGCTCGTGGACGATGCAGTGGCCCTTCCAGAGGATGACCTCGACGGCGGTCTGGGAGGCCACGAACCGCCCCAGGTACTCGTCGGGCAGGAAGATCACCCGAGGCACGCCGAGGGACTCCACCACCTCGACGGCGTTGGAAGAGGTGCAGCAGATGTCGGATTCGGCCTTGACCTCGGCCGAGGTGTTGACGTACGTGACCACCGGCACGCCCGGATACCGCTCCCGCAGCAGGCGCACGTCGGCGGCGGTGATGGCGTCGGCCAGGGTGCACCCCGCCTGGGGGTCGGGGATCAGCACCGTCTTGACCGGGTTGATGATCTTGGCCGTCTCGGCCATGAAGTGGACCCCGGCCAGCACGATGACCTCGGCCTCAGTGGCCGCCGCCTGCTGGGCCAGGGCGAGGGAATCGCCGGTGAGGTCGGCCACGCCGTGGAAGATCTCCGGGGTCTGGTAGTTGTGGGCGAGGACGATGGCGTGACGCTGCCGCTTCCATTCCTCGATGGCGGCGATGGTGGGGCGAGCCAACTCCCACTCGGCCTCGGGCAGGACGCGCCGCAAGCGCTCGCCGCGCTCCTCCAGGCCGGGGAGGGTCGCCGCCGGGGATGGGTTGGGGACCACCTGCTCCTTCTTCTTCTGCTCGATCTGAGCATAACCCTGCGGCATGGGCCGTGCAAGGGCCGCCGGGCCCCCGGCGTAGCCTCAGCCGCTGGTGCGCAGGCCCGGAAGCCCCACTCCCGGGGCGGGCCGCTCCGCCAGCACCTCGCGGCGGAAGCGGTGCACCGCCGCCGGGCGCCCGCCCGTGGAGGGGTCCATCTCGCCGGTGGGCTCCACCAGTCCGCCGGCGGCGAGCAGGCGGCGGAAGTTCTGGCTGTGGAGGCGAACCCCCGACAGCGCCTCCACCACCTGTTGCAGGCGCCCCAGGGTGAAAGCGGAGGGCAGCAGCTCGAAGACCACCGGCCGGTAGCGCAGCTTGCCCCGCAGCCTCCCCAGCGCCTGGGCGGCGATGCGGCGATGGTCGAGGTCCATGGGGTCCCCGGGCACCGGCCCCCCGGCTACGCCGGCCTCGGGGATCAGGCCGGCCTCGTACAGCAGTTCGTAGCGCTCCAGGACTCGCTCCACGTCCCAGGGTGAGCCGTGGCGGCCGAACATGATCTGCACCCGCTCCCGGCGGGCATGCCGGTCCTTCGGGGGGCCGCCGGCAGTCCAGCCGTCCAGGGCCGGGATGATGGCCTCGGCGAGGGCGGGGGGCGGGCCCTCGCGGAAGTCCTCCCAGGGCAAGAAGGAGTAGAAATCCAGCCACTGCGCTCCGGAGGCGGCGGGGACCGGCCCTTCCCGCACCAGGGCGAGGTAGGCCACCGTGACCAGCCTCTCCTCCATTCGGGGGCCCCGGCCGCGATCGCCCAGGCTGTACAACTGCTCCACGTAGCCCAGTTCGATGTGCGTCTGCTCCCGCACCCAGCGGCGCAGGGCGCGCTCCAGGGTGCGATCGCCGTCGGGGTCGAGACGGCCGCTGGGCAGGGCGGGCCGCTCTCCCGGCACGGTGAGCAGACGCGGCTGTTCAGCGGTGACCGCCACGATCACCGCGCTCAGCCCCAAGACGACCCGCGAGGCCGGTCGGCTGCCCACGATCCGACTGTACCCGGTGGGGGAAGAGGCGACCTCGCCGCCGGGCCGGCCGGCCGGCGGCGTGATAGCCTCACCGGTGGGGGAGAGACCCCTCCCCCTTGCTTGGCATCGAAACGACGGGAGTGAGGGAGATGAGACTTCACAAGTGGCTGCTGCTCGTCTTCGCGATGGCCCTGATCGTGGCCGCCTGCGGTGACGACGGCGGCACGACGACCACCGCGGCGGCGACGACGACCAGCGCGGCGGCGACGACGACCACCGCGGCGGCGACGACGACCACCGCGGCGGCGATCCAGACCATCGAAGCCGGCGTTCTGACCATCGGCTCGGACATTCCCTATCCGCCGTTCGAGGACTTCGACGCGGCCGGCGAAGCCATCGGCTTCGACGTGGATCTGATGAACGAGATCGCCCGGCGGCTGGGGCTCCGGCCCGTCTGGCGCGACACCGACTTCGACACCATCTTCACCCAGTTGGCCCAGGGCAACTTCGACGTGGTGGCTTCGGCGACCACGATCACCGAGGAGCGGGAAGAGATGGTGAACTTCTCGGTGCCCTACTTCAACGCCAACCAGGCGCTGACCATCAACAGCAACGAGACACCCGACATCCAGGGGGTGGCCGACCTGCAGTCCGGGGACGCCGTCGCCGTGCAGACGGGCACCACCGGCGCCATGTGGGCCAAGGAGAACCTGGAGCCCCTGGGGATCATCATCCGCGAGTTCGTGCAGCCGCCGGACTGCTTCGCCGCTCTCGAAGGCGCGCAGGTGATCGGGGCCATCATCGACATCGATCCGTCGCTGGAGGCCGAGGCGAGCCGTCCCGGCATCGTGGTGGCGGAGGAGATCGTCACCGGCGAGTCCTACGGCTTTCCGGTGAACCCGGCGAACGAGCCTCTGCTCGCCGCCATCAACGCCATCTTCGCCGAGCTGCTGGCCGACGGCTTCTACCAGCAGACCTACGACAAGTGGATCGAACGGCCCGGCGCCAGCGTGCTGTTCGGCGAGTAGCCGACGCGACCTGCCGCCCGCACCCGGGGATCGCCCCGGGGCGGGCGGCTTCGCGTCCGGGCCCGGGCGGCGGGGCCGTTCCTGCCGTCGCCCCGCGGCGCCCGGCGGGCGCGCCCGAGACGATCGGCTCACCCCCCACTAGCCTGGTGGCGCGATGACCGCCCCGACCCGCCGCCTCCACCGCAGCCGGTCCGACCGCATGATCGGCGGGGTCGCCGGCGGCCTGGCCGCCTACCTGGAGGTCGACTCCACCCTGGTGCGCCTGGCGTTCGCCGCCCTCGTGCTCGCCGCCGGCAGCGGCCTGCTGGCCTACCTGATCGCCTGGATCGTCGTTCCCGAGGAACCCGAAGGGGCGCCGGCGCGGGTGGCTGCAACCGGACCGGGGGCCCCGGCAGGTGCGCAGGACGGGGCGGGGGCCGCGCTGCCCGCCGCGGCGTTGTCTGCTGCCACCCCGGCGCCGACGCGCTCACCTTCCCCCTCGGCAGCCGGGCGCGGAGCGCGGCTGGTGATCGGGACGGTGCTGGTGGCGGTGGGCTCCATCCTGCTGCTGCAGTGGGCGATCCCCGACTTGCACGGCTTGCTGTGGCCGGTGGCGGCGATCGCCGGCGGCCTGGGGCTCGTCTTCTACGGAGCGCGCCGATGACCGAGGACGTGCGGCCCCCTTCCGAGGATCCCACGGAGGAGGTGACGCCGCCGCCCGCCCTGCCGGATACCCCGACGTGGGCCACCTCCCCGGCGCCCGGCCGGCAGCGGTCCCGTCTGGGGCACGTGGTGTTGGGAGCCGTCCTGCTGCTCATCGGGGTGGGTTGGCTGCTCGAGGCTCTCGAGGTGGCCGACGTGCCCTGGCGCTTCCTGCTGCCCTCGGTGCTCGTCCTGGTGGGGCTGGCCCTCACCCTGGGGGCCCGCTCCGGCCGTCACGGCGGCCTGCTGGCGGTGGGGGTGGTGCTGACGGTGCTGGTGCTGCTCGCCGCCGCCGTGGAGGTGCTGATCGATATCCCATTGGCGGCGGGCATCGGCGACGCGACCCGGCGCCCCTCCACTGCCGTCGAGGAGGAGTACCGCTGGGGGATGGGGCAGATGACGCTGGACCTGAGTGAGGCCCGGGGCCTCGAGGGCCGGCAGATCGCCGCCAGCGTGGTGCTGGGGGAGTTGGTGGTCATCCTGCCCGAAAACGTGCCCCTGGTGCTCACGGTCCGCGCCGGCCTGGGCGAGGTGAGCGTGCCGGGAGCCAGCCGGGGGGGCGTCGAGGCCGTCCTGGAGTGCCGCGGCAACAGCCGCGGGTTGGCTTGCGACGGCAGCCTCGAGCAGAGCGAACGCGCCTTGCAGCTCGACCTCAGGGTGGCGGTAGGTCAAGTGGAGGTGCGGCGATGAGGGAGCACCCCGGTACCTTCGTCTCGGGGATCGTCTTCATGCTGGTGGGGGTGGTGTACCTGGTCCACGCGTTGAACGTGTGGAGTTTCGGCGTCTGGCGCCTGTGGCCGGTCTTCGTGATCGCCGTGGGTGTGGTGATACTGATCGGCGGGACTCGGTTCCGCCGCGACGACGGCTGAGGGGCGGGCTATCCCCGGGCGGGGTCGTCGGGCAGGGAGGCCGGGGCCAGCCAGGGGTCGCCGGCAGGATCGAAGCCGGGGGCGGAGCGCGGGTCGGGCAAGGCGCTTCCGGCGGTGGCGGCCCGCTTCACCGGGCCGGGGCGAGGGGCCCGCCTCCGGGAAGCCAGGGGCCAGAGACACACCCCGAGGCCGCCGACGACCATGGCCAGGCCCATGGCCTCTATGAAGCCGGCGATGGCCCCGGCGCGATCCAGGCAGTCGAACTGGGCCGGTCCCAGGAGGTAGGCCCAGTCGTGGGTTCCCCCGCCGATCAGCGGAAGAGCCTGGACCGGGGCATCGGCGACATACACCGCCACGTCGCGGGCCGAGGTGCCCGCCCAGGCCAGGCAGAACCCGGCGGAGGCCATCTCGCTGCGGCGGAAGCCGAAGTAGGCGGCCAGGGCCAGGGGGACGGCGACCTGCGCCACCGATCCGGCGAGGAACATCACCCCGGCGGGCAGCAGCGCCGTGAGCAGGTGCCCCAGTTCGTGCATTCCCAGATCGAAGAGGTCGAGGACCGGGACCGGCCGGTGCAGGCCGAAGGCCACCCCGCCGATGGCGCCCGCCGCCGTCGCGCCGAGCGCGTACCGTCCCCAGGCTCGGAACGCTGCCATGCCGTGTCATCGGCGGCGAGGGGGCGCGAATCAAGCCCGACCGGCCGCGTGCAGGGCGCAGGCGACGGCGATCCGGCGGGCGGGATCGTCCCGCAGGAGGGGTCGGCCGGAACGGCTCTGCCGGCGTTGTCAAGCCCTTTGCGCGGGCCGGCGGGGGTCGGATACTGCCCCCTGCCTCGACCCTGGAGTTCCATGCGCTGCTCACGCCTCGTGCTTGCCGTCTCGCTCACCGTGGCTTTCTCGGCGGTGGCCGCCGGTCCCGCGGCCGGCGAGGATCCCGCTCCTCGCCTGGTGGGAGCCACCGAAGTCGATCCGCCGGGCAAGTACCCCTTCGCCGTCGCCCTGGTAGACCGGCACCTCGCCGACGCCTGGCGGGGCCGCTTCTGCGACGGAGCGTTGGTGGCCGATCGCTTCGTGCTGACCGCCGCCCGCTGCCTGGAGGACCGCCGGGTCGGCGAGGTCGACGTGGTGGTGGGCCGTCACGACTTGAGCGCAGGCGGCGGCCGCCGGGTGCATGCAGTCGCCTTTCACTTCCATCCCCTGCACGACGGCGCCGACCTCTACGACGCGGCGCTGGTGGAGTTGGAGGCGGCGGTGCCCTTCCGCCCGGTGACCCTCCCGTCCGTCGACGCCTCGGCCGGCCCGGCAGTGGTGGTCGGCTGGGGCGACACTCTGGAACCCGACCGCCTGCCGCGCGCCCTGCAGCAAGCGGGGCCGGACCTGCTTCCCGATGCCGATTGCGTCCGGATCTACGGTGCAGGGTTCAGTGCGGCGTCGATGGTCTGCGCCGGCGACCTCCGGCAAGGCGGGGTGGGGGCCTGCGCCGGTGACCGGGGCGCTCCCCTGTTCGTGGAGCGGCCCACCGGGCGGGTGCAGGTGGGGATCGCCGGCTGGGGGGTGGGCTGCGGGCTGCCCGGGTTCCCGGCGCTGTACACGCGGGTGGCGGCAGTGGCTCCCTGGGTGCAGTCGGTCACCAGAACGGGCCCCTTTGCCTGCGCCGGGCGGGCCCCCACCCACCTGGGCACCCAGGGGGCCGACGTGCTCACCGGGAGCCCGGGCGACGACGTGATCATGGGCCTCGGGGGCAGTGACGTCATCGACGGAGGCGGGGGTAACGACCTCATCTGTGCCGGCAGCGGCGACGACCGGGTGACCGGCGGGGAGGGGGACGATGTGATCCATGGTGAGGGGGGCGACGACACCCTGCGCGGCGGCCCCGGCAACGACACCCTCTACGGGGGAGGAGGAGACGACCGGCTCGAAGGCGAGGGGGGCGGGGACCGACTCGACGGCGGGGAAGGCAACGACCTCCTCAGCGGCGGCCCCGGCCGCGACCGGCTCTACGGCGGCCCCGGCCGCGACGTCCTGGCCGGCAACGGAGGCCGGGACTTCCTTGCCGGCGGAGGAGGGGCGGATCATCTCATCGGTGGGCCGGGGCTCGATCTGCTGTACGGCGGCCCCGGCCCCGACCGGCTCCTCGGCCGCAGCGGCGCCGACCGCCTCTTCGGCGGCTCCGGCGAAGACCTGCTGTTCGGTGGCCCGCAGGACGACCTGCTGCGCGGCGGCCCCGGGGCCGACGTGTTGTCGGGAGGCCTCGGTGACGACATCCTGCACGGAGAGGGAGGCGACGACACCCTGCGCGGTGGCCCCGGCGATGATGTGCTCGTCGGGGGAGACGGCTTCGATCGGGGCAGCGGCGGCCCGGGCCGGGACGCCTGCCTCCTCGAGAGCGCCGGGGCGTGCGAGATCTAGCCCGAAACTGCCGGCAGGTCAGGCCTCGCCGGCGCGGCCGCTCGTCCCCTGCTCCGGTTCGGGAGGCGCCGCACGGAGGGATCCGCGATGGTCTCCCCAGGATACGGAGCCGGCCAGCCAGAGCCCGAGGGCGGCAGCGGCCGGCAGGTGCCAGGCGGCGTGGGCCTGCAGGAGCGAGTGAGGCCGGCACCAGGGACCGCCGCTGCGCCCCAGCCACCAGCAGAGCCCGCCGCCTCCCAGCAGGAGCCAGGAAAGGAGGGCGGCGGCTCGCGGCATCGTCGGTCGCAAAGGGCGCCTGCGGGCCCCGGTCGCCAGTCCGTGCCCCGCGACGGTGGCGACCAGCACGCCGACGGCGAGACCATCGAGGTGAGCCGCCCAGGCGGTGAGGCCGGCATGGAAGAGGAAGGCGGCGGTGCCGGCGAGCACCAGAGCCGACGCCGGCAGGGTGACGCGACCCGCCCTCGCGGCGTGCCTGACCGCCGGGCGGCGGCGCGCCTTCGCCGGTTCGGCGGATAGCAGGGCGATCCCGGTCGCCGCCCGGGCGAGCGACGACCAGGCGTTGGCCGGCTGGCGGATGAGCCCGGCCCGCGGCGCCTCGCAGTCACAGCCGGAGGCGGGGCAGTCGGCCGGGGCCCCGGGAAGGCCGAACAGGGCCCAGCCCACGGCGGCGCTCACCACGGCGACCGCTGCCACGGCGAGCCGGCTCCCGAGCCACATGGCCCCATCATGACCGTTGCCGCCGGGCGGTGGCGGCCGGGCCGGTGCCGCACCGCGACGCCGGTGTCCCCAGGGGCCCGGCCGGTCCCGGCAGGGAGCAGCCGGCCCGTATCCTTCGCCTGTGATCACCAACGCCGAGATCGCCTCGCTCCTGGGTGAACTGGCGCGGCTCACCATCCTCGAGGAGGGCTCTCCGCAGGCTTTCCGGGTGCGAGCCTATGAAGCGGCGGCGCGGGCGGTGGAGGGTCTCGACGAGCCGCTGGCGGCGAAGAGCGAAGCCGAGATCGCCGCCCTGAGAGGCCTCGGCCGGGGCACCGCCCGCAAGGTGCGGGAGTTGGTGGAGACGGGGCGCATCGCCCACCTCGACCGGCTACGCGCCACTTTCCCCCCCTCCTTCCAGGAACTGACCGGCGTGCCCGGCGTGGGGCCGAAGCGGGCCCTGGCGCTGCGCGATCACCTCGGCATCCGGTCGGTGGAGGACCTCAGGTCGGCCCTCGACGCGGGCGCGGTGCGCACCGTCCCCGGCTTCGGGGCGAGGACCGAGGAGAACCTGGCCCGGGCCGTCGCCCGCCTCGGCGCCGGCGGCAAAGAACGGCGCACCCCCATCGGCGCCGCCCTGCGCCTGGCCGGTGACGTTGCGGCGGCCCTGGCCTCGGTGCCCGGGGTGACGCGGGCCGAGGCCATGGGGAGCCTGCGCCGCTTCCGGGAGACCGTCGGCGACGTGGACGTGGTGGCGGTGGTCGAGGGCGACCCGGGGCCCGTCATGGCCCGCTTCGTGGCCCTCCCGATGGCGGTGGAGGTGATAGCCCATGGGCCGGCCAAGTCGGCCATCCTCACCTCCGCCGGGATCCAGGTGGATCTGCGGGTGGTGGAACCGCAGCAGTACGGATCGGCTGCGCTGTACTTCACCGGGTCCAAGGCGCACAACATCCGGTTGCGGCAACGGGCCATCGAGAGGGGTTGGACCCTGAGCGAGTACGGCCTCGTCGAGGCAGCGAGCGGTCGGGTGCTGGCCTCGGCCACCGAGGAGGAGATCTACGCCGCCCTGGGCCTGCAGTGGGTGCCCCCCGAGTTGCGGGAGGACGCCGGCGAGGTCGAGTCGGCCGCCGCCGGGGGCCTGCCCCGGTTGATCGAGCCAGCCGACCTGCGGGGCGACCTGCACGTGCACACCGACCTCTCCGGCGACGGCCGTGAGCCCCTGGAGGTGATGGTGGCTGCCGCCGCCGCCCGGGGGTACGAGTACCTGGGCATCACCGACCACGGCGAGGACCTGGCCAGCAACGGGGTCGGGCGCGAGGGAATGCTGGCCCAGCGGTCCCGGCTGGAGGGGCTGCGGGAGCGCTACCCCGGCATGGCCCTGCTCCACGGGGTGGAGTTGAACATCGGCCCCGGCGGCTCGGTCGACTACGACCCGGAGTTCCTCGCCGGGTTCGACTGGGCGGTAGCCGGGGTGCACACCCACTTCGATCTCGACCGCGAGGCGCAGATGCGGCGCATCTTGACCGCGATGCGGAACCCGGCGGTGCGGGCCATCGCCCACCCGACCGGGCGGATCATTGGGCGACGCGCCGGCATCGACTTCGATCTGGAGGCGGTGCTGGCCGGCGCGGAGGAGACCGGCACCGCCCTGGAGATCAACGGCAGCCTCGACCGCCTGGACGCCCCGGTGGAGATGCTGCGGGCCTGCCGGGATCGGCGCGTGGTGCTGCTCATCGGCACCGACGCTCACCACCCCCGGGAGCTGGGGAACGTCGCTTGGGGAGTAAGCCACGCCCGGCGGGGGTGGGTGGAGCCGGCGCGGGTGGCCAACACCTGGCCCCGGGAGCGGTTCCTGGAGTGGGCGGCGAGCGGACGCTGAGGGGCTCACCCGTCCGGTGGGGCGGCGTACACTCGCACTGTTGCCGCGGCTCAAGGGAGGCGCGGCCTGCATCGGGGGATCGCCATGGGCGGGTGTCGGCTTCGGACAAGGGCGGTTGCCTTGTCCTGCCTCCTGCTCGCCGCGTGCGGCGAGGTGCCGCCCGGCGCTGACCCGTCGACCACGGCCCTCCTCACGAGCACGGCCCCGACCACCATCCCTGTGGCGACCACGTCGACGGCGACCCCGTCGGCCCCCGGTACCACCGCCGCCGAGCCTGTGGTCCTGCCCACCTACCCGACCGTGGACCAGGGAGTGCTGGCGGAGGTGGCGTTCCTCGACGCTACCTCCGAGGAACTCGTGGCGGAACTCGGCGTGGAGGCCTCGGAAGAAGGCGATGGCCTGCGCCTGACTCTGGAGGGTTGCTTCCAGCGCGGCCCCGGGCAGTGGGTTCTTTCCGGGAACGCGGAACTGCCCGCAGGCATGGAGCGGGCAAAGGTGGGCATGTGGGCCGGGTTCACCCAAGGGGACGTGGGCACCGGCTATCTGGTGGTGGCCACGGTCACGGGCAGCGGCCCCTTCGCTTTTGGCCTCGACCGACTGGCCGCGGCGACCCAGCGCGAGGTCCCCTACTCGGTCTGGTGGGACCGCCCCGAGGCCTGCGACCTGTGGGTCGAAGCCGCCGACACCCCGGCGCTCCGGGACGGCGGGACCAGCGCCCCCACCATCTCCACCGCGCCGGTCACCTGGGCGGCACCCGAGGGCACTATCCAGGCCCTGGGCGTCGGCGCCGACCTGGGGGATCCGCAGGACTGGCGCCTGTCCTGGGCCTACGCCACTCTCCTGCGCCGGTCCCTGCCCTTCGAGGAAGTGTGGCTGCCCGCGTCCGGGGGTTACGCCCTGGTCAACGCCGGGTTGGACCACGAGACCTCTTGCCGCTACATGGTCACCGAATCCGACGCGGTGCAGATCCTCCAGTGGGCGGACTGCGACTTCGATCCGCCCCGGGTCGTGGGGCAGCCGACCGACCTGCCGGGCTGGGTCGAGGTGGACTACTACGGTCGGCCGTCGGTGGCCTCAGTGGTCGACGGTGCGGGGGTGAGGATCGAGTCGCCTCGCGGCCTGATGGGCGTCGATGGCTTGCTCGAGATCGCTGCCGGCCTGGTGCCCTATCGCAACCTCTGGTACACGCCGGTGGCTCCGCCGCCGGGAGCATCGACCGACCTCGACTCCGCGGTGCAGGAGGCCCTGGCC
Source organism: Actinomycetota bacterium (assembly GCA_016870535.1). Classification (GTDB taxonomy): domain Bacteria; phylum Actinomycetota; class Acidimicrobiia; order Spongiisociales; family UBA11373; genus VGBK01. The sequence continues at coordinate 20,286 of VGBK01000010.1, forward strand.
GCGGGTGGCTGGACCGAACGGGGCCGGTTCGAGGTCTGGGGTTCCCTGAAGGTCGTGGCCACCCGGGTCGGTGAGGACGACATCCCGGGGCGCGTCTACGCCCTCGCCCGGATCTTCACCGCCCGGCAGTTGTCGAGCGGGGATTGGATCCTCATCGACGACGCCGGGGGCGGGGGCTCCTCGGACTTCTGCTACAACGAGTTCGGCTCCGAGGACGCCGAAGGCGGCTACGTGATCCGGTGGGTGGCCGAGCCGGACTGGAGCATCCAGACGCGCCGCGACGGGAAATGGGTGACCATCCCCGCGCCCGGCGGCTTCTCTTTCGAGCGCGCCGACCCGCGCGACAGCATGGGCCTGCCCACCCGCGCGCTCGACGCCGCCGGGCGGGTGGTGCGCTGCTCAACCTTCGGCTGGTACTTGGAGGAGGGTGAGGAGTGGTCCCCCTACCGGCCGCCCGACTCGGTGCGGGACCTCCCCGTAGTGGTGACTCCGAGCACCGGTCTCCGGTCGGGCCAGGTGGTCACGGTGGAGGGATCGGGGTTCTACCCCAGCACCGGCGTGGAGATCAGGATGTGCCTCGCCGCCAGCGCCCAGTGGGACGACTGGCTCGACTGCGACGAGGAGGAACCGGCCTACGAACGCACCGGGGCCGCCGGCTTCTTCCGGATCACCGAGGTCCGGGTGCGGCCCACCTTCACCACCCCCTACGGCCTGCACGTGGACTGCAGGGTCGAGGCCTGCATCCTCCGGGTGAGCGCCAACACCGGGGTATGGCGCTACGGCTGGGTGCCGCTCGAGTTCGCCGCGTGACGCCGCCCACCTGAGGTGCGCCGCAGCAGCACCACCGGGATGAGCCGCGCGGTGCGCCTCTGATAGGCGGCGTAGCCCGAGTACTCGGCGACTGCCCGGTCCCACAGGCGGGGACGCTCCTCGGGCGTGGCCTCGCGGGCGGTGACGGGGAAGCGGTCTCCATCGATCTGGACCACGGCGCACCCGTGGTGTTGCAGGTTGAGGTACCAGGCGGGGTGGCGAGGATGCCCGGCGAAGGAGGCGATCACCACCAGGTCGTCGCCCTCCTCCAGGTAGAGGAGGGGGACGGTGTGGGGGCGGCCGGAGAGGCGGCCGGTGGTGGTGAGTAGCAGGATGGGGTGGTCAGCGAGGCGCCGTCCCAGCCGCCCCCGGGTGGCGCGGTAGATGACGCGATGGAACGCCGAGACGGCCTTGATGGTGGAGCGGCGGGGAGGGGGCACCGCGGGCCAGTCAAGCAGACTCCGCCCCGGCCACCGGCCGGGCCGCGCCGCGGCCGGGACGAGAGCGGCAGTACCCTGGTGCCCATGGATATCCCCGAAGAGCGCCTTGCCCTGTTCCTCGACTACGAGAACCTGGCCATCGGAGCGCGCGAGGACCACGGCGGCCACGCCTTCGACTTCGGCCCCATCGCCGACGCCCTGGCGGAGCGAGGCCGGGTGGTGGTGCGCCGCGCCTACGCCGACTGGACCATGTTCGACGACGGGCGCCGCATGCTTGCCGCCCATCAGGTGGAGCTGATCGAGATCCCCCAGCGCATCGGCTCGACCCGGAAGAACGCCGCCGACATCAAGATGGCTGTCGACGCCGTCGAATTGTCCTTCGAGCGCGGCTACATCACCACCTTCGTGCTGGGCACCGGCGACAGCGACTTCACCCCCCTGGTGCACAAGCTGCGCGAACTGAACCGGCGGGTCATCGGCATCGGCTTGCGCGGCTCCACCTCGCCGCTGCTGGCCGCCGCCTGCGACGAGTTCCTCTACTACGAGTCGCTGCCCGGCCTCGATCTGCCCGAGCGGCGGGAGCGCCGCCGGGCCAAGCCGGGGAAGGCGGCGGAGGAAGCAGTGGCGGCCGCGGCGGAGCCCCCCGAGTTGGCCGACCTCGAGCGGGTGGTCACCCAGACCCTCAGCGGCTTGCAGCAGTCCGCCGACGGGGTGGTGCTGGCCTCCTTGCTGAAGCGGGCCCTGCTGCGCAAGGATCCCACCTTCAACGAGGGCGACCACGGCTTCCGCGCCTTCGGCGAACTGCTGCGGCACCTGGCCGATCGCGGGATCATCGAACTCAGCGAGGGGCCCGCCCACGGCGACCCCGAGGTGGGCTTCCCCCGGGAGGGCGGGCAGGAGGAGGAGGCCTTCGCCCTGCTGCGCCGGGTGGTGGAGAAAGTGGGCAAGGGCAAGCCCGTGCCGCTGTCCGGGCTCAAGGACCGGCTACGCAAGGCGGATGCCGGCTTCTCCGAGAAGGCCTTCGGCTACCGCGGGTTCTTGCAGTTCTGCAAGGCGGCGGCGGCCCGGAAGGCCGTTGCCATGGAGTGGGACGAAGAGGCGGAGGACTACCTCCTCACCGCCGAGTGAGGCGGACCGGGGTGCGGTAGCCTGCCCCATGCCTCCCTGGGCCCTGCTGCGCGGCGTCCCCGATTCGTTCCGCGACTGCGTTACCCGTGTGCCCGTCGCGCCGCCTCTCAACCCGTCCCGGGCCCGGAGGCAGCACGCCGCCTACCGGGCTCTCCTGGAGGAGGGCGGCTATGTCACCCGGCTGCTCCCCGCCGACGAGGCACATCCGGACTGCTGCTTCATCGAGGACACTGCGGTGCTCCTGGGTGATGCCGCCCTGGTCACTCGGCCGGGGCACGAGAGCCGTCGCGGCGAGACGGCGGTGGTGGCCGCCGCTCTGGCGGACGGGTGTCGTGTGGAGGCGGTGGCGGCTCCGGCCACCCTCGACGGAGGGGATGTGCTGCGCGTCGGCCGGCGCCTGTTCGTGGGGGCCTCGGAGCGCAGCAACCCGGCGGGCCGGGAGGCGCTGGCCCGGTTGGCCGCCCCACTGGGCTTCGAGGTAGTCCCGGTGCCGCTGCGGGGGGTGCTGCACCTGAAGTCGGCGTGCACCGCCCTGGACGAGGCGACGGTGCTGGTCTTTCCTGGGGCGGTGGACCCGGCCGTCTTCACCGGGCTGCGGGTGGTTCCGGTGGGGGGCGACGATCCCGAAGCGGCCAACACGGTGCGCCTTCCGGACGGGCGCATCTTGGTGGCCGCCCATCTGCCCCGGTCGGCGGCCGCGGTGCGCTCCGCCGGTTTCACCCCGGTAGGCTGCGAGGTGTCGGAGTTCGCCCGGGCCGACGGGGGCTTGACTTGCCTGTCGCTGCGGGCGCGCTCCGGGTTGGCCCCGGTGCCGGCGTAAGCTGCCGGCCGTCGCGATTCGAGCCGGAGACATGGACACGACACAGCAGGATGATCCCGCAGAGAGCGGAGCCGCCGAATTGGTGGAAGGACCGCCGGCCGAAGCGCGCGGCAGCAGCAGCTATGTGCAGGCGCCCAAGCTGATGCGTATCGCCTCGATGACCCGGGCGATGCTCGAGGAGGTGCGCCAGGCCCCGACCGACGAGCAGGGGCGGCGCCGCCTGGCGGATGCCTACGACCGCTCCCTCGTCGAGTTGCAGGATGTGCTGTCGGACGACCTGCGCCGGGAGTTGGCCGACATCTTCACCCCCATTTCCACCGAGAACACCACCGAGTCGGAGATACGCATCGCCCAGGCTCAGCTGGTGGGCTGGCTGGAGGGGCTCTTCGCCGGTATCCAGGCGACCTTGCTGCATCAGCAGGCGGCCATGGCCAGCCAGCTGCAGGAGATGCGGGCACGGGCCATCGAGGCCCCGTCCCGCCCGGCCGGGAGCGACGACCGCCCGCCCGGCCAGTATCTCTGAGGGCGAGGGTGAACGGCGAGACCAGAGGGGAGCGGCTCGGGCGGAGGCTGCGCACCATCCCCGCCCTGCTGGCCGGCTTCGTGCTGGTGACCGTTCTGCTGCCGGTGCTGCTCCTGGCGATGCTGGCTTACGACGGGGTGCGGGCGGCCCGGGGCCGGGGCCGCTTCTCGGCGGTGCGCCTGCTGCTCTTCGGCTGGGTCTACCTGATCGTCGAGGTCTGCGGCCTCACTGCCATGGCGGTCTTCTGGCTGGTGAGCGGGTTCGGGCGGGCGCGCCGCCTGTACCTGGCTCTGGCGTACGCCCTGCAGGGCTGGTGGGCCTCCACCCTCTTCGGGGCGGTTCGCTTCCTGTTCCGGGTGCGTCTCGACGTGGAGGGCGACGAAGCCGTCGCCCGGGGCCCCATCGTGCTGATGATGCGCCACGCCAGCCTGGCCGACACCCTGCTTCCCACGGTGCTGGTGCTGCGGCTCCACAAGGTCCGCCTGCGCTACGTGCTCAAGCGGGAACTGCTCTGGGACCCGGCCCTCGACGTGGCGGGGAACGTGCTGCCCAACTACTTCATCGACCGCCGCTCCACCGACGCCGCCGCCGAGGTGGAGCGGGTGGGCCGGCTGGGGGAGGGCCTGGGGGAGCGCGACGGGGTGCTCATCTACCCCGAGGGAACCCGTTTCACCGAAGAGAAGCGGGCGAGGGTGATCGAGGTCCTGCGGCGTCGCTTCCCCCACTTGGTCGAACGGGCCGAAGCCCTGCGGGGGGTCCTGGCCCCGCGCCCGGCCGGCGTACTCGCCCTCCTTGCCGCCGGCACCGATGTGGTGGTCTGCGCCCATGCGGGCCTGGACGGCCTGTCCCACGTCCGGCGGGTGTGGCGGGGAGGCCTGGTGGGCATCACGGTGAAGGTCGCGTTCTGGCGCATCCCGGCGGCGGAGATCCCCGGCGGGGAGGAGGCCCGCCTCGACTGGCTCTACGCCCAGTGGCGCCGGGTGGACGACTGGGTCTGCGCCCACCGTTCCGAGCCTTGCCCCGAACCCTCGTGAGCCGCGGCCTCGTCTGGTTCCGGGCCGACCTTCGCCTGGGCGACAACCCGGCCTGGGCGGCCGCCACCTCCGACCATGAGGAAGTGGTGGCCCTGTTCGTGGTGGATCCGGTGCTCTGGGAGGGGTCGGGGTCCCACCGGCGCGACCAGTTGGCGGCGCACCTGGGGGCACTGGACCGGTCCTTGCAGCGCCGGGGAGGGCGCCTGCGGGTGCGGCGCGGCGACCCGGCCCGGGTGATCCCGGCCGAGGCGGAGGGGGCGGCGCGGGTCTACTGGAATGGCGACGCCACCCCGTACTCGTTGCGGCGCGACGCCGCGGTGCTGAACGCCCTCGGCTTCCGGGGGGAGGAGCACCCCGGACGCTACGTCCACCCGCCAGGCAGCGTGCTGACCGGCGAGGGGGCGCCCTTTCGCGTCTTCACCCCGTTCTTCCGGGCGTGGCAGTCCCGGCCGTGGGACCCGTGGCCTGAGCCCGGCACGGCGGCGGTCGCCGCCGACCCGGGAGAGGGGGTGCCGGCCGGGGGGCGACCCCTGGTGGAACCGGGGGAGGAGGCTGCGGCGCAGCGGCTGGAGGACTTCCTGGAGAGGGTGGACGGCTACTCCGAGGAGAGGGACCGCCCCGACCGCGCCGGGACCTCCCGGCTCTCCGCCGACCTGAAGTTCGGCACCATCGGCCCTCGCACCGTGGCGCTCCGCGTCGACGGGCCGGGGGAGGGACGGCGGGCCTTCATCCGGCAACTGGCCTGGAGGGAGTTCTACGCCCACCTCCTGGCCGCTTTCCCCGAGACGCGGCGGCGGGCCATGCGCCCCGAGTACGAGGGCGTCGCCTGGCGCCGCGACGACGACGCCTTCGCCGCCTGGGCCGAAGGGCGCACCGGCTACCCGTTCGTGGATGCCGCCATGCGCCAGTTGCGCGCCGAGGGGTGGGTGCACAATCGGCCCCGGATGGTGGCGGCTTCCTTCCTGGTGAAGGACCTGCTCATCGACTGGCGCCGGGGCGAACGGCACTTCCTCCGCTGGCTGGTCGACGGTGATGTGGCCCAGAACGTGGGGAACTGGCAGTGGGTGGCGGGCACCGGCGCCGACGCCGCCCCCTACTTCCGGGTCTTCAACCCGGTGACGCAGGGTCTCCGCTTCGATCCCGACGGGGCGTACGTGCGCCGCTGGGTGCCGGAACTGGCCGGCCTTCCGGCTCCGGCGATCCACGCTCCGTGGGAGGCGCCGCCGGCGGTCCTCGACGCGGCCGGGGTGGTGTTGGGGACCACGTACCCGCCGCCCCTGGTGGACCATGCCGAGGCGCGGGCCGCCGCCCTGGAGGCCTACGAGGCGGCGAAACGGCCTCGGCCCGCCTGAGGGAGGCGGGCCGGGAAGGCGCAGGCCGCAGGGGTTAGGAGTCGCGCACTACGCCGCGCACGGTTATCGGCACCGGGAGCAGGGGATCGTCCCAACCCCACAGGGTGACGGTGATGACCTCGGGATCCTCGGCGATCCCGTCGACCACCGTGGGGATCTCGAAGGTCGCTGTGGTCGCCCCGGCCGGGATGTAGAGGCCGGCCCACACGCTCTGCCACAGCGGCTGCGGCGGATCGGGGACCCACCCGGCCCACTGGTACATGAACTCCGGCGTGACGTCGTCGGTGAACAGGGTGGGCCGGCCCCGCACCTCGTCCAGCTGGATCGAGTACCAGAGGTCGGCGGCCACCGGGAAGGAGAGGGAGGCGGTGAAGACCAGCGTGCGGCCTTCGGCCACCCGGCCCCGGGTGGCCTCGAAGGTGAGCACCGGGGCCGGTTCGTCGTCGATCAAGCGGAGGGCGCCGATGTACTGCCCGGTGGTCGCTTGCGACAACGCCTTGATCACGACGCCGTACTCGCGCACCATGGGGTCGAACTGGTCGTTCCCCTCAACCCGGATGGGGACGCTGGCCCGGGTAGTGCCGGGCGGCAGCACCAGCCGGTAGCCCTGCTGCCCATCCGGCCCGAACACCGACACCCACAGGGTGGCGGGGGCTACGACGTCGCCGCGGATGTGCAGCGGCAGGCGCACCGTCCGGGTTCCGGGGCCGCCTTCGAGCACCTCTCGGGTGGCGACGCTCACCCGGGGCAGGGCGATGGGGGTGGTGACCACCGCGCCGGGCCGCCGGGCGTGGACGTCGAGCAGCCAGGCGTGCCCCCGGCCGGTGCGGGACACCAGTTCGACGGCGGCGATCTGGGTGAGGTCGAAGCGGGCCCGCGCCCCGGTGAGGTCGAAGCGCAGCGTCTGGGCCCAGATCTTCCCGAGGGGGCCCGCCGTGCCCGGCAGGGAGGGGACCCGGGGCGCGGCCGGGAGGTCGATGACGGCGCCGCGCCGGTCCACCAGGCGCACCCCCAACTGGACCGAGGAGAAGGCGACGTCGACCGCCAGGCGCAGGTCCAGGTGGGTGGCCGCCGTCAGGTCGCGCGTCTCCGGCAGGGCGAGGCGCACCGTGCCGCCGGTCCGCCACCACTGCAGGTCGAGGGCCACCGGGCTGGGGGCCGACTCCATGCCCATCATGGGAAGCCAGTGGGGCAGGCGGTCGAACCCGATGGGGTAGCACTCGGACTGGAAGCCCCAGTCGCCGGGCAGGTAGCCCCGGCAGGGTCGGGCCGACATGCCGGCCGTGTTGATGTAGTCGGTGAGGCGCGGCCGGTAGACCAGGCTGCGCCGCCCGCCGAGGGCGTGGGTGAGCACCCGGGCCCGCCCCACGGAGGCCGCCCGCACCTGGGAGCCGTCGAGCAGGCCGACCGAGGCCACGTCGCCCCTGAGCGCCGCCCGGGCCAGGGCGGCAATGTAGGTGGCGCCCACCTTCTGCTGCTCCTGCGGGGTGAGGCGCCCCGGCCCGTCGGGGCCGCAGGTGGGCTCGTCGGACGGCCCGGCCCAGAGCCAGTCGTCGTCGGCGGGCGCCGCCGCCAGGCCGGGGGTCCATTCGGTGTTGAAGAAGTTGTGGTTGGTGCCGATGGCCAGCACCGACGAGCGCAGCGCCCGGTCGTGGGTGAGGTCGCGGCTCTGATCGATGTACTGCTGGCCCTGCAGGTCGACCACGTCGCCGTCGCAGTAGGGCAAGATCACTGCGGTGGCGATGCCGGCCGGCACCTGGCGCCCGAAGGCGGTGGGGCCGATGGGCACCAGGCCGACGATGGTGTAGCCGGCGTCCGGGGCGGAGTCGATGGCGGCCCGTTCCACTCCCTCGCCGCCCCGGCTGTGGCCCACCAGGATCACCTTCTTCATGTCCACTGCGCCCTTGAAGATGCCGCCCCACGGGTCGCCGCCGGTGGCGTTCCAGCCCGCCCAGAGGCGCAGGTGGTGGCGGATCAGCGCCGAACGGGCCGTCGCTCCGCCGTCGGCCGCCGCCCAGTCCTGCCCGTTGATGCCGTTGGCCGAGATGGAGACGGTCAGGTAACCCTGGGAGGCCAGCAGTTCGGCAACGTAGCGGTAGCCGCGGTGGCTGGGGATGGGAAGGGTGCCCGGCGGGCAGGGCCAGTCGCCGGTCACGAAAGGCGCCGGATCCAGGGAGTAGCAGGTGCTGTGGCGGCCGTGGAGGAACAGCACCAGCGGCTGCGGGGTGGGCGCGCCCACCGGGGCGATGACGTCGGCCAGCACCTCGACACCCACCGGGAAGCCCACGTTCAGGCGGTTGAGCCGGTAGGAGAAGTTCCGGGTGGCGTAGGGCCCGGGGGTGCCGGGGTCGGTCTTGCCGGCGAGCAGGCGGCCGGTGGGGAGTTCGTCCAGGGCGGGTTCTCGCACGAGGACGTCGAGGGGAGTCGGCCCGTCGAGGCGCCGGGCCGAGAGCCAGGCGCTGGGCGACTCGAGGGCCTCCAGGGTGGCGGCGTCGACGGGCAACTCCAGGCGGCCGGGGCGCTGGAGGGGGTAGCCGAGGAGGATCTCGCCGTCGCGGAACTCCGGGCGGGCGTCTCGCACCGGAAGCGGCTCCCGCAGGGTGTAGACGAGGACCGGGCCGGCGGCGCGTTGCTCCACGGACCATCCGGCGGGGAGAGCGGGGCCGGCTCCGCCCGGCTCGGCACCGGCGACCGGCACCAGGGCGACGACGAGCAGGAGGATGAGGATCCAGGCGGTGGCGGCACGGCGTGAGCGCATGGCCGGCGGTCCTTTCTGGACGATGTGGGCGCGACTGTAGAGCATCCCGCCGACACGGCGCGCGTACGACTCCGGGGGCGGGCCGGGCGGTCGTCGCGGCGGCCCGCCGCAGCCGGCGCCGCCTCAAAGGAACCGCAGGTTCTCCAGCACCGCCAGGGGCCGGAGCCGTTCCAGCACGTAGGACTCCACGGCGGGGGTGCAGCCGCAAGCCCGGCACACTTCCTCGTCGTAGATGCCGAGGCGGCAGCAGCACGGGGAGAGGGCGCCGCGGCAACTGGTGATGCTCGACCAGATGGGCCGGGGCCAGCGGTTCCGGGCCAGGGCGCGCAGGCCGCTGCAGGTGTTGGTGATCCGAAGGGGGTGGCGCCGCTTCAGGCGGCGCAGCCGGGCGATCACCTCGGCCCGGGTGGCGGCATCGAGCCGCAGGCTGCGGTCCGCGCCGAGGTACGGGGTGAACAGGTGGACGAGGACCCCGCCCACGCCGGGCAGGGCCAGGAGGCGCTCGATGGTCTGGTCGAGGCCGGCGGCGTTCGGTGAGGTGACGGTGTGGTTCAGGTGGATGCGGGGGTGCCGGCTCGCCGCCAGGTGGCGCACCACGCTCTCGTAGACCCCTTGCTGCCGGTCGGCGGCCCGCAGCGCGTCGTGCGCGGCCTCGTCCCCGTCGAGGCTGACCCACAGGTAGTCGGCGCCGGACTCGAGGGGGTGGGTGCCGTTGGTGCAGACCACGATGCGGAAGAAGCCGAGGCGGCGGGCGGCCCGCACCACGTCTTCCAGGGTGCGCGCGCCGTCGCGCCATTCGTAGGGCTCGCCGCCGGTGATCACCAGCATGCGGGCCCCGGTGCGGTACAGGGCCTCCAGGTCCCCGACCACCTCGGGGAAGGTCCGCAGCGGGTAGCCGAGGTGGGCGACGGTGCAGTGCCGGCAGTGGAGGTTGCAGCGGTCGGTGAGGATCAGGCTGGCGGTCAGCGGGATGCGCCGACGGCCCAAGCGGCAAGCCATCACCCAGCGGGCGTAGTAGGCCAGGCGGGACGGCAGACCGGGCGTGTCGCCTCCTTCTCTCCCCCATTCTCGGCCTCCCCGGCCGCCGCTGTCGCGGGTGCGGCTCTCTTTGGGGCTGGCGGTCTGCTTCCGATCGAGCGACGATGGGGGCAGGAGGAGCCGGCATGCGGCGGGTCCCGGGAGTGCGCTGGGTGAACGGCGACGGCGGCCTGGATGCTGCCGCGGTGACGGCCGCCTTCCCCGGCCGGTACGGGCTCTACCTGCACGTGCCTTTCTGCGAGCGGATCTGCCCCTTCTGCCCGTACAACAAAGTGCCCTACCGGCCCGAGCGGGCCGACGCCTACTTCCGGGCGCTGCGCGGCGAGATAGCGGCCTACCGGTCGGCGGGGGCGGGGCCCTTCACCTCCCTTTACGTCGGCGGGGGCACCCCCACCCTGTGTCTTGAGGCCCTGGCGGAGATGTTGGCCTCCGTGCCGGTTGAGGGCGAGCGAGCCATCGAGGTGCTGCCGGCGCACGCCACCCCGGCTGGAGTGGCTCGCCTGCGGGAAGCCGGCTTCGACCGGGTGAGCCTGGGGGTGCAGTCCTTCGACGACCGGGTGCTGCGGCACCTGGGGCGGGCCGGTTCGGGGGACGAGAACCGGGCGGCGCTGGAAGCCTGCCGCGGGCGCTTCGCCTGCGTGGACGCGGACCTCATCTTCGACACCGCCTTCGAGGACCCGGCGGTGTTCCCGGCCGACGTGGAGGAGTGCTGCCGCCTCGAGGTCGACCAGATCAGCACCTACCCGCTGATGCGTTTCGGATACACCCCATTCGGTAGGGCCCCGCACGCGCCGCGGCTGGAGCGCGACCTCCTCCGCCGGGCCTTCGCCCTGGCGGAGGGCTACGGGTACCGGCGGGCTTCCGTCTGGTCGCTGCGGCGCGCGGGTGCTCCCGGCTTCAGTTCCATCACCCGGGAGTTCTACCTGGGCCTGGGGGCCGGGGCGGCCACCTTCACCGGCAGCCTCTACCTGGTGAACCACTTCTCGCCGGAGCGCTACGTCGAGGCTGTGGCGGCCGGGCGCCTTCCCGTGACGCGGACGGCGCGCCTGGCCCCACGGGCCGCCGCCGCCTACTACCTGTTCTGGCAGGCCTACGCCGGGGGCTTCGACCCGGCCCGAGCCCGCGCCCTGTTCCCCGAGGCCGGCCGCCTGCCGGGTGCCGTCGCCGGAGTGGGGCGGGCCTTCCGGTGGCTGGAGCGCGACGGCGGCGGGGTGGCGCTCACCCGGCGCGGCTTCGACCGCTACCACGGCCTGGAGCGCTGGGTCACCTACCGGTTCATCGAGCCGCTTTGGGAGCAGATGATGGCGGAGCACCGGGAGGAGCCTGCGGTGGCGGGGGGCGGTCAGGTGAAGATCACCCTGGAGGTCAACGCCGAAGCCGAGTCCTACGACGACGCCGTGCGCCGCACGGTGAGCGAGAACGCCACCCAACTGGGCTTCGAGCAGCAGGCGTTCGAGGAGTAGGGGGAGTCGCTACCGGCGCAGGAGCAGCAGCAACTGCACCGGCCCGTGCGGGTCGGGGCGGTTCCAGTAGAGCTTCAGGTCGCAAGCCGGGCAGGGGACCACGACTATCCAGGCGGTGTCGCGTTCCCCCGCCACCCGGTGCCCGCGGGCCCAAGCGGTGGAGGGATCCCGCACCAGGCGTTGGATGGCGCGGTCGAGACACTCCGCCTCGACGGCGTCGAGCCGGCCGTAAGCCTGGAGGAACTCAGGCGTGACCACGAATTCCACGCTTGTAATTCTAGTTCGTTGGGATGACATCGCCCCTGCGGGGAATTGGGGCGATTGCCCATTCCACCCTGAAGGGGTATCATTCGGCGGTCTTGAGAGGAGGCGCCCCGTTGTCTGCTGATGCCAAGCCGCGCCGCGCCATCGTCGACGTCGACGACCGGGGACGAGTGTCGCTGGCCCGGTTCGGGTTCCGCTCGATGCAGGTGGTCATCGATCCCACCGACGACGGCGGCCTGGTGGTGCACCCGGCGGTGGCGCTGACTCCGGCCGAGGCCGCCCACTACCGGGACCCGGAGGCGGTGCGCCTCCTGGAGCAGGCCTTCGCCTCGGCCCGGGAAGGCCGCCTCACCCCGCTGCGCCTGCGATCGGAACCACCCGCCGAAGGTGACACCGGGGGCGCCTGAGGCGCCGCCTGCTGGGCACACTCCCTCTTGGGGCGGGCAGGTCCCGGGCAGCGGCCTAGTGGCCCTGGTTGGTAAGGGTTGTGCTCAGGTACTCGCCGGTCAGTGCGTCTATGTAGACCCAGCCGATGGTGAAAGGCCCGGGATCAGCAGCAGGATAGGGCCGGGGCCCCGGCTCGGAGATGTCCATCCAGACGACGAGCCACACGGGGCGGTCGACCATGAGGGCGCCCGGGTGGGTGATCCGGACCAGGTACGCCTCGGGGGCGGGATACGAGGATCCGAATCCAGCCTCACGGCCGGCTATCTCCAGGGCTCGCTCAAGGGAGATAGCGGCCGCGGCTTGATCGGCAGACAGCGCGGCTACCTTCATTCCTTGATTGGCGGCCAACTCGGTGAAGCCGACTGGGACCAGGCTGGTCGGGTCGGGGCCGGTCGGCCCTGTGGGTTCTGGAGCGACCGCAGACTTTGCACATCCTGCGCAGCCCATCAACGCAACCGCGAGGGCGAGAGCCGCAATCTGAGCACCGGGGCCGAACCGGAGCATGTGCGCACTCCTCGTGGCGCCTGCCGCGTCGAAGGTCGACCCGGCCGGTCGCAGCGTAGTGGCTGTGCCGGCCCGGCACAGGACGACGAACGGGACTCCCGGGCGGCGCGCCCGCTATCCCCCTTCAGGGGGGAGCACCCGGGTCTTCGAGGAGGAGGGGGTACGTCTTCCGCGGTGGACGCGTCCGGTCTTGGGACGGCCCCCTCCGGCGGCTCCCCAAGCCTCGCCGCCACCTCCCCTTTGTGTCAGTGTGTGGGGTGGGAGGGGGTCGGGGGGAGGGCTGCGGAGGGCGCGGCGGGGGCCCGCTTGTTAGGCAACCCCTCCGGCGGCTCCCAAAGCCTCGCCGCCACCTCCCCCGTTGCCACGGGGGAGACAAGACCGGCCTACCGCGGCCGCCGCGCCCAGGCCTCGGCGACGGCTTCCAGGGGGAGGGCATGGGCAGTCCTCCCCTGGTACCCGGTCATGGTCTCAGCGGCGCAGAGGGCGTTGAGGATGGCCTCCTCCACCGCCTCGGCGGTGGCGGCGAAGAGGGGGTTCATCTGCTCGTGGTCGAGCATCACCACATCGCGCCGTGCCCGGTGCGCCGGGAGGTGGTTGCCGGTGGCGAAGGCCAGGAACAGGTCGCCGCTGCCGTTGTGGCCCACCCCACCGGCCCGGGCCAGGCCGACGGTGGCGCGGCGGGCGAGGCGGGTGCACTGGGTGGGGATGAGGGGGGCGTCGGTGGCCACTACCACGATGATCGACCCGGCTTCCTCGCGGCCGCCGGGCCACGGGCTGGGCACCCGGTCGTAGCCCGCCAGGCGCCCCAGGGGCAGGCCGTCGAGGCGCAGGTCGGCCCGGTCGCCGTAGTTGGCTTGCACCAGGGCGCCCAGCGTCCAGGTCTCCCCGGCGGCGACGCAGCGGCGCGAGGCGGTGCCGATACCTCCCTTAAATTCGTGGCAGATCATGCCGGTGCCCCCGCCCACGTTCCCTTCGGCCACCGGCCCGGGGGCAGCGGCGGCCAGGGCGGCCCGGGCGTCGGCCTCGGTGAGGGGGAACGCGTCGATGTCGCTGAGCCAGCCGTCCCAGGTCTCGGCCACCACCGGCAGGACGAAGCCCTCGATCACCCCCCGCTCCACCGAGTGGCGCACCAGGGCGTCGCGCACCAGGCCGACCTGATGGGTATTGGTGATGCCCACCGGGGAGCCGAGCATCCCCGACTCTTCGAGCCAGGGGAGGCCGGTCATCTCGCCGTTGCCGTTGAAGCCGAACCACCCGGCGAAGCAGTAGTCCTCCCAGACCTCGCCCTCGCGGGGGACCACCATGGTGACCCCGGTGCGGGCCGCCGTGGGCTCGTCGCGGACGACGGTGGCGTGGCCCACCCAGACCCCGGGCACGTCGGTGATGGCGTTGTGCGGCCCGGGGGGCAACGAGCCCACCGCGGCTCCCAGGTCGCGCAACCGGGCCCGGGTCATGCGGGCACCTCCCGGGTCGTCGCGGCCTCCCCGCCCTCCCCGGCCAGCAGGCAGGCGGCCCATTGGGCGGGCGCGGCCTTCACCAGAGCAGGGTCCGTCAGGGGGCAGCGGTCGAACACTCGGGGGCAGCGGGGGTGGAAGCGACAGCCTTTGGGGAGGCGGCTGGGGTCGGGCGTCTCGCCGCGCAGGATGATGCGCCGGCGGCGGCGGTCGGGATGGGGCACCGGCACCACCGAGAGGAGCGCCTCGGTATAGGGGTGGCGCGGGGCGCGCAGCACCTGCAGGGCCGGCCCGGTCTCGACGATGCGCCCCAGGTACATCACCCCGATGCGGTCGCTGTAGGCGGCCACCGTCGACATGTCGTGGGTGATCATGACCAGGGCGATGCCCTGCTCGACCGCCAGGGCCCGCAGCAGGTTGAGGATGTCGGCCCGGATGGAGACGTCGAGCATCGACACCGGCTCGTCGGCCACCAGCACTCGCGGCTCCAGAGCGAGGGCGGCGGCGATCACCACCCGCTGGCGCTGGCCCCCGGACAACTCGTGGGGACGCCGTTCCAGGAAGATCTCGGCGGGGCGCAGGCCGGCCCACTCCAGCGCCCGGGTCACCCGCTCCGACTGGTCGGCGCGGCCGGCGGCGACGCGATGCACCCGCAGCGGTTCGGCGACGATGTCGCCCACTCTCATGCGGGGGTTCAGCGACTCATACGGATCCTGGAAGACGATCTGTAGCCGTCGCCGCGCCCGGCGGAGTTCCCTGCGGTGCAGCGCGGCCAGGTCGGTGCCCTCGAGCCACACCCGGCCCGCCGTGGGGGAGAGGAGGCCCAGCATGAGGTTGGCCGCGGTGGTCTTGCCGCAGCCCGACTCCCCGACGATGGCCAGCACCTCCCCCGGCGCCACCTGCAGGCTCACCCGGTCGACGGCGCGCACCACCCCCGCCGGGCGCCGGGCCAGGGCGGCGACCATCCCCCGGGGGCGGGGGAAGTGCTTGCTCGCCTCCTCCAGCACCAGGACCGGCTCAGCCATCGGCGGCTCCCTGCCGGGCGGGCTCCGCCAGGAAGCAGGCGGTCTCACGGCGCGGCCCCAGCGGGTAGGCCGGCGGCCGCTCGGCGGCGCAGCGCTCGAAGGCGTCAGGGCAGCGGGGGGCGAAGCGGCACCCGGGGGGCATCTCGTCGAGGCGGGGCGGCGTTCCGGGGATGGAGGCCAGCGGGCGGCCGGGCTCGTCGATGTCGGGGAAGGCGGCGAGGAGGAGGCGGGTGTAGGGATGCTGCGGGGCGCGGAACACCTCGGCGATGGTGCCCTGCTCCACGATGACGCCGCCGTACATCACCGCCGCCCGGTCGCAGCTCTCGGCCACCACCCCCAGGTCGTGGGTGATGAGCACCAGGCTCATCCCCAACTCGGTGCGCAGGGCGCCCAGCAGGTCAACGATCTGGGCCTGGATCATCACGTCGAGGGCGGTGGTGGGCTCGTCGGCCACCACCAGCCCCGGGCCGCAGGCCAGGGCCAGGGCGATCATGGCGCGCTGCCGCATGCCGCCGGAGAACTCGTGGGGGTAATCCCCGGCCCGGTCCCGCCCGATCCCCACCTTCTCCAGGAGATCCCCCGCCCGGGCCGCGGCCTCGTCGG